>JAESPE010000200.1 GCA_016756835.1 gamma proteobacterium endosymbiont of Lamellibrachia anaximandri
TGCTTCCCCTCTGGCGCAAGGCACGCCGGGTAAGCAGTGCGGCCTCGCGGCTACCGGGGACTACCAGCCTTCGCTTCGCTCTCCATGGCTGGCAGCGATGGCCCGTATAACTGGATAGATTAAATGACTTTGCGCAATAGCCGAAACGATCTCCAGTGCCATAATTGGTAGTAGGTAAGAAGTTACAACCGGGAGAGAGGTGAAGATGAACATCCCTAGACTCAAAGTGGGGGCCTGGTTCAAAACCAACGAAGGGGAGAACCTTGAGGTCGTGGCCTACGATGCAGAAGATGGCTCCATCGAGGTCCAGTTCTACGACGGCACTATCGAAGAGTACGATTTTGAAGATTGGGCGGCACTGGAAGTCCGCAGCATTGCCCCGCCGGAGGATTGGGCCGGTTCCTATGACATCAGCAAGGATGACTATGGCGTCGATCTCGATAAACCCGCCGGAGATTCCCATATAAATCCGCTGGACCAACTGGATAATGAAGAATAGATGGGAATTTTGCGACTGACTTCAAATACTTGGTGTAACTTCAAGGCGACGCGTTCACATTTCCAACAAAAAATGTGGTACAAAGTTACACAGACTCAAGGAGCCTCTGAATAAGTCTGGGCCGTTCAGATTGTGAGATGAAATGCGCTGATTTGTTTGACACATCCCTGTGCCAAACCCCTTCAGGGCTTGCGCGAAGATTTGTTCCAAACAAATCTTTGAGGCGGGAATCGCACGTAATAGCCAGCTATTGCGAAGATTTCCAACGAAAAAGCAGCGTATTTCAGCCGCAAGCTGTAGGTCCATGACTTGTTCAGAGGCTCCCTAAAGAAACCAGCCGGCCCGCCGACACATTGAGTGAAAGCAACGTTCCGACAATTTAAGGAGGTAACGTCATGAAAAAAGTTTATGACATGTCCACGGGTAGATTAGTCGAATCGTGTTCGCCTGCCATTCAAGCACCGGCAACTCGAATGACACCCCCTGTGGAAGACGCCCCCACAGCGGAACTGGGATTGCAGGAAGTCCTAACGACTTCCACTAAAGGACAGCGGTTGCCGCACGATCTGGCCGACGTAGATCCTGCAATTTTCTTACGTTATTTCGACTGATCCTGCGCCACGTTTAAAAACCGGGACATAGAGTCCCGGTTTTTTTATGTCCGATCCCTCTACAGATTAGCGCCTTCTTCCACTAGGGCCTGTTGAATTACTGCGCTTTGAAGTCGATAGAGTCAATAAGGTCGAGTATTTCCGTTCCTTCATTAAGATGCATAATCACATCCAGCTGTTGATCTTTTTTGCGGAAAAATGACACGTAATTCACCCCATCTACAGTACGACCGATCTGCAATACGCCGCCTTCCTCGATTGAGTGAAATAGATTGGTCACCCCTTTTATAATTAATTCATCCGGGAAATAACCTTTATTCAGCAGGTTCATACAGCGCAAATATGAACATTTCTCATCCATGGGCGCGGCAAAAACGTCATAGTTTTGATGGAAAACCTCTTTATTGGCTATGCAGGAAAGAACCTTTGGATCGTATAAAAGTATGGTGCCCAACTCATTCGATACGGGCCTTTTGTTCAAAAGCTGGAATGCCCATCGAGTAATAAAAAATTTACCGCTGGATTCCTGGTCGGCGAAAATAGGGCCAACATATCCATTGAGGAATTTTTTTTCAGAGTCGTATATTTTTGTATAGAGGGGCGTTTTCTCGTAGTAAAATTTTGCAAATTTATCAGAAATATTAAAACTGGAACTGACACCCTGATCCTGAAGCAGGCTATAAAGTTCAAATGAAGTAATACCGCTCGACACTCCGACATCGTGAAAAACCGGTTTATCAAACTCCTTGAGCAGGTCTACAGTATGTTGATCGATATCCTGAAACCTGTTTGCCCTACTCTCTTTAGAGGTTCTATTGTTCAGTTTAATTGATGTGTATATATGGTCCGCTACGCTTCTGTCGCTATAGCTTGACAGTTTCAACAAATTCCCTCGAACGAGCGCTCTACCTATTTTGTTTGAGAACGCAAGTTGAAGGAGCGTCTGGTTTGATAAAACAATTTTAAACATCTTAGTATTTCCTGATTACCCTGAGACTCAGTCGTGGAGCCTGCAAGGGGCGCATACTGAACCTGAAGCCATACGCCATGACACAGGAATCAGGTTCAATTTCAGAGGGAGGTCAGTTTGCCACAGTTTCTCAAACAACAGAAGTTTCACTGGAATTCATACCTCTCTCTGACAGCCCCCTTTAGCTGTACGCGGCGTTAAAAGACCGGATCATAATGCCCCTGTTTTTATGCAAAAACCCACTTGTCCACACTTGATTCCAGCAAGCCTAACCGCCTGCATCAACACCTTCTCGTAACTGTTTTCTCTTAACAGACCATCGATCACACCTGCATTGAACACATCACCGGCCCCCAGCGTATCCACCAATTCTGCCGGCTGTACTGCCGGCTGATGCTGCATGCCACCATCCGCCTTAAGCATCCAAGCACCCTCATCGCCCCAGGCGCAAAACAGCAGCGCCCGCGGATTACACTCCCGCATGGCCATAAGAAGGGAAGCGGCATCAGCATGCCCACGACTCTCGGCAAACACCTTTGAAAAGAACAGCACATCCGGCAGCGCCAACAACGCGTCGATGCCATCACGCGGCTTCTCCACTTCCAGAGAACAGCCAACCTGAGGAAAACCCTCCTTCAATCGCTGCAACATTTGCAGGGTCTCGGTTGGATTTCTCCCTTCGAAGTGAATCCAATCGAACTCGGCGGGATTGACGGCATTGAAATCTGCCGCACTGTATTCAGGAAGATCGCGATAGTGGACGATGGAACGGGAGGCACTTTCCCTGCTCAACACCACATAGGACGTTGGAACCTTACTGCTGGAGTGATGGACAAGATGGGAAAGGTCGATACCATAGCGCGTGAGGTCATCCAGGATATAACGACTGTCAGGCTCATCGGCGATAGTGCCCGCCCAACTGCAGGCATGGCCAAATTGACTCAAGACCACCAGGGTATTGGTGGCATTGCCTCCGCGGGCAACCCTGTGCTCAAGGACTCGCAACTCCTCATCTTCCGAGGGGTAGGCGGCGACCGTGTTGATGATATCCAGGGTCGCAATACCGACCGACAATATACGCATGGAGAAGAGACCGTCCTGGCTGATCTACAGTAAACAGGCAGAGTCTAACTGAGAAGAGGGTTTGACTGAACTCTCAGCTATCTTTCTTTTTCTTGAACAAACCACCCAGAGAGTAGCGACGTTTTCCGGTGGTCTCTTGGCCATCGAGCGAGACAGAGCTTGCCTCCCCGGCGCTGTCATCGAACTCCAATTCGGACGTATGCAGATTACCGCCATTCAGCGGCTCCGACTCATCGGCTATCCGGGAATTACCGCCAGCCTGCCTCAACCGCTGCCAGCCATGGAGAGCGAAGCGAAGGCTGGTAGTCCCCGGTAGCCGCGAGGCCGCACTGCTTACCCGGCGTGCCTTGCGCCAGAGGGGAAG
>JAESPE010000201.1 GCA_016756835.1 gamma proteobacterium endosymbiont of Lamellibrachia anaximandri
TTTTCTTAAAGAGCGGTATTGCTTAACTGCTGTGGGCTTGTCCAACAAACGGTTCAGATCGTGGCTCGCTTCGCTCTCACAATCTAACCTTATTCGTTATGCGCGCTTATTTGCCTTGGCATTTTAGATAAACAAATTCAGGGTCAAGGTCTACTCCTGAATCCCACTCAATCGTATCAAATGAAACCCGCACCTTATTAAATTCTTCTGGTTTTACTATTTTTTTAAAAACACCCATAGTTAAGAATGGCTTCATATCTAGAATGCCACTTTCGCCATTATCAAAACCAATAGCTAGTTCATGATCATTCTTTGGAACTACACTTATAACAGAAGGATGCATAGCATTACCTTTACTGGAGTGGTTGGATTTTGAATGGTTCTTCACTGTTCATTACTAATTTCCAATCGGCCATAAGTTCTTCTTGATGAAGCTCTACCCAAGCCAATACCAACCTTGATTGTTTGGTTGGTAGGTCTCCTTGAATGATTTCACATGATCGGATATCAACAGTGGCCTTGAATTCGGCATAGTAGACGTGAATATGCGGCGGCGGGTGCTCTTTCGGCGCATAGTACATGCGAATAATAATGCCGTAAAACATTGAGATTGTAGGCATTAACTAATTCTCTTTTTTCAGCATTATTGGAGTCACTTTATTATGCGATTTCATTTCGATTAACGGCTAACTCAGCTTTATAAATTCCACGTTCCTTCCAGCCTCTGAGATACCCAGAGCGTAAGTTTCCATCAACGCGGGATGTGGTGCTAAATCTAGAAGCATTCCACTCTTTGATTTCTGATGTATCGTTGGTATAAGAGAGTTTAATATATGCTTTTTTATTAATTAGTAACTGTTTCTTAAATTCTTCTTCAGAATCAGCAAAATATACGATATCTAAGTTGTTTGCCGGCTGTATCCCTTGGCTTCGAGAAGTGTTATTTCTGGTTTTTAGATTAGGAGTAATATCCTCATGGGCGTCTAGAATTGTTTCTATTACGTTTGAAGGTGTATCAAATCCAGAGGCGAGGGCCTCAAGTCTTTTATATAATTCATCGGAGATTCGAATTACTTGACTCATTACCTATGTCCTTCATCGGTATCATGGGCGCATTATGTAACATGGTTACCAAATTGTCAAATATTTTTTTCGCAGACGCGGTAGGAACGCCGATCACTCGGCACCCCCCGCACAGATCCCCGCATGAAGTTTTCCCTCACGGGGCTCCTCGGTTGTACTCACTTTCGCAGTCAGCAAAGACTTCATCGACTCTACCACCACACCTTGGTTGATGCTGTCTTTGCACAACACACTGGTGTTGGTAAAGGATTAAAGGTGAGGGTGTGTTTGAGTCGCGCCCAAGTAAAACTTCGTCGCCCACTGCGCCGATTTAACCACTTATACAGCAGCTCCATCGCGTGTTGGTTGACGGCGTAAAGCCCAGCCAGGTTGCCAATCACTCCAAAATAGTTGTAATGCCCACGTAACTTTCTTGTCAAGGAGACCAGCAATAAAGAGGTCTTCATATGCCTATTCTCCCTGATATATTCCGATAAGTTACGCTTTGCTGTTTGCAGTCTCTTTCTACCCGTCCGACGAAACAGACGCGTCTTTCCTTTTGAGTCTAAATCCCAATAGAATTCAAAACTCAGAAAACAGAATCTGTTCTTTAGTCCAAGTTGAAATCGACTGAAGCGTAGGATATTTGTTTTATCCTCGGCTACCTGTAGATTGAATTTCTCCAGTCGTTTGGGTAGCACTTTGTAAAACCGCTCTGCATCTCTGGCATACTGAAATGCGCAAACAAAATCATCGGCGAACCTGCAGATGATCGCATCACCTTCACAGTTTGGTTTGACAACCTTATCAAACCACTCATCAATGACGTTGTGCAGGTAGATATTAGCAAGTACCGGGGAAACGCTACCACCTTGCGGTGTACCTTCTTCCGGGTAGTTTATGCTTTTATCTTCTTCTAAAATTCCTGCCTTCAGCCATTTGTTGATGAGCCGGAGAAAGCGTTTATCATCGACTTTTTGTGCCAGCATTTCCAGCAGTTTGTCATGGTCAATGTGATTAAAAAAGCCTTTTATGTCGGCTTCCACCACATAGCCAAAACGGCCAAATTGCATTCTTACGACAAGATCGTCCGCCGCCTGCCGGGCTCCTCGCCTGGGGCGATAACCATAGCTGAACGGGTGAAAGTCTTGTTCGTATATCGCACTCAGAATCTCTGACACGGCTGTCTGGAGCAGTTTGTCTTCGAGCACCGGGATACCCAGTGGCCTTGTCTTCCCCGCCCCTTTTGGGATGTGTTTCCGTTTTACCAGTTTGGCTCGATACCCACCACGTTTGAGCCGACCGATTAAGTTTTCTACGTTGGCTGAGTAGTTCTCTTTGTAGCCACCATATGTCACTCGATCAACACCTGAGGCTGCTTTCTTGTTTAACTTGCCAAAGCAGTAACCCAGTAGCGTTTCGTCGATACATCGCGATAGATCTCTAAACCGATAATCCGGTTTCTTCTTTGCCTTGTAGGCTATTCCCCGCAGTGAGGTCAGCTCATGTCGTTCCCAATCTTCTGCGTCGGGCATGAGTTTCCTTTGCGAGCTTCGTACTTCCGTCAAGACCTTCCCCATGTGCGTGGCTCTCCCACACTCAGAGTACTATGCTTGATCCGACTCCCACCGAGCCATCGGCCAATATCCGTTCTACCGGCTTCTCGACTTTCCTGACAGGTTGAAACGATTTCAGTCAACCAGCGCAGTCCCGTTTCCGTTTGACTTCGTGTCTCTAGCAATACAACCTCCTTCTATCGCTTCCTGTCAGGGCCTCGATGGGGCTCCCAAGTTCTTGTATGCATCTCTTTGTACATGCCACAGCCTGATGACTCCGGAGATCCTCCACATCCTTACCAAGGTGGATGCTTCTGTGTTGACTTCGGTGTACGTTAAAACCCTCGTCGATCTCAATTGGCTTTTCGAAGCTGTACCAACTTTCAGGAGCTGCGAACTCCCTACGGCCTGCACAATTCTCTGTGTACGCTTCACCCACTTTGTTCACCTTCGGAAGTTTTTTTTAAAACAACTTCGGTTCCGCCGTGGGCGCAACACTTGATACGGGTGGGGGGTTAACCCTTTCCCGACAGGGACTTCCACCCTGCAAGATGCACCAAGCTTCGCTTGGCGCTCTAACGTCGCAAATCACCGGCAGTAAAAAGCAGAGCGACGAAGGAACGGCGCTTTTTGCTGTCCGAGTTCCGGGTAAAAGCACCGGTCACCCGGCGCTCTCCCCACAGACCCGGACGTGAAGATTTCCCTCATCCGGTTTCTCGATCCTCTTACATTTCCGAAAGAGGAACCCATCAGGCGACACCCCGATGGGCGCATAACGTTTGCTGCTCTGGCCATTAGATATTGTGTACTATTCTTGGCTTAGGAAATGGAAAGGTCTCTTG
>JAESPE010000202.1 GCA_016756835.1 gamma proteobacterium endosymbiont of Lamellibrachia anaximandri
AGTTAGGGAGGAAAAATGCTCTACTATGCTGGCGGTCATGAGAAACTCCTGATGTTGTTTCTCGTAATGATCGCCTAGTTCATTGCATTTAAACAGGTTTTAATGCGGTGGCCCTGGGAAGTGATGGGGGTAGAGCACGGCTTTAGTGCCGAATCAGACCCCACAACACCGGATATGCGGGTCAATCTGCGGAATTCAAGCTGCCTGGTGCGCACAGTGCACCCTACATTAAGCGCACGGCGCTGCCTACGTTAAGATTATCAGCTGTTGGGGGGGGGCAGGAATCAGGCCCGGGCTTCTGTGCGTTTGGTGCGGATATATTTGGTGGGATTGACGGTTTTACCATTACGCAGCACCTCAAAATGAACATGAGGACCTGTGGAACGGCCGGTTGAACCCATGCTGCCGATAGTCTGGCCCTGCTGCACCCGGTCACCGATTTTGACGTTGATCTTCGCGTTGTGGCCATAGCGGGTGACATAACCTTTGCCGTGGTTGATCTCAATCAGATAACCATAACCGCTCTGCTCGCCCGCCTTGGTCACCACGCCTGCCGCTACCGCGACGACATCCGAGTCTTTCTTACCGGCGAAGTCCATCCCCTTGTGCATGGTGCGCTTACCGGTAAACGGGTCGTTGCGCATGCCATAATATGAAGAGATCCACCCCTTGGCCACGGGACGACCGGCCGGGTGTACGGATTTCTCCAACTCCGAGTTCATAATCAGATCTTCCAGCAACATCAACTGCTGTTTCCTGTTCGCGATAAGCACTTCCAGACTGTCCATGTCCTTCAGGATCTCCGGCAGCACTGACTGGGATTTCGCCACTTCATCCACTAACGGACCACCCACCGCTGACGGTGCCTCAAAACTGAACTCACCCTTATCCAGGCTGCCGATATCCACCAGTCGCTGCCCAAGGGCATCCAGCCTCAGCAAATTGGCCTGCAACTGCCCCAGCCGCATGGCCAGGCCATCGATGCGCTCTTGGGCATCGGTCCTGGTATCTTCCAGTACACGACGCTCCTGGGTGAAGGTATCTCTCAGCGAACGCACCAACTGGTGCTCAGGAAAAGTGACGTCCTGCACACCCATTTTGTAGCCGGTCAAAAGCATGCCTGCGCCAAAGACGCACAGCAGTCCAAGTAGGGTGACTGCCGATAGACAACGTCCTGTAGTACTACAGCTCTTTCCGATGCCACGCAGGTAGATGATCTTCATTTATCCAGTTCTATCCGGGATTTTCAGGGGAACTACGACGTTTATCGACCGCATAAGCCGAAACCTTTAGGCCTTTCTCTGCCAATTGCGATGGCATACAGCAGCGCATTCTCCTATGATTTGCCCATGCAAATCAAGATAAAGTCACTGGGAGAGCTGTTTGACTCCCGGGAATCGATTAAAACCCTGAACAAAAAACTGGCGCAGCATGCGGCGCTATTGGCCAGAATTCGCCAACTGCTGCCCAAACCCCTGGGCGACCATTGCATCGGAACCGTACCGCATGAAACCCGGCTGGTGCTGTTTGTCGACTCACCCGCCTGGGCCAGCCGATTCCGTTACCTGGGACGTGACCTGCGGGAGAAACTCAAGGCCGAGGGGGTGTCACTGGAGAGCATCCGGATCAAGGTATTCCTGCCCCAATCGGCACCAACCGGACAACATCACCCAGCGGAACCACTGACCCTTTCCGAAGAGAGCGCCGAGATGATCCGGAGTACCGCCGAGTGTACCGAATCGGCCGAATTGCGGGAGGCACTGCTGCGTCTTAGCAGACATGGGGGGAGTTTATAGCGGTTGCCTCCGCTGGAAGGCCTTGTTAAAGGCATATTCTTACTCTACGCTAGCCATATGCGCATAATTAATGCGCATGATGCCTGCATAATGAGATACGCAGCTATGATACATGCTTATAATCATTTGGCGCCAAAAAAGCCTGCGAACCTTAGCGTTAACAGTGACTTGCTTGCCAAAGCCAAGCGCCTGAAACTCAACCTTTCCGCCACCCTGGAAAATGCCCTTGCTGATGAGGTGCGAAAGGCGGAACGAACTCAGTGGCTACAAAAAAACCAAAATGCCATTGAAGCTTCAAACCGCCTTGCAGAGGAAAAAGGGTTCTTTGCAGACTCGTACAAGACTATCTGATGAGCCAATTTACGCTGTACGAGAACAAGAACGCCGATTCCAATGAGACCTATCCTTATTTCATCGATGTTCAAAATGACCTTCTCGATTCTCTAAATACTCGCCTCTTTACACCTTCGAAATACCTCGGTGATGTAAATATTGGCAATCTGTGCCCGATAACTTCCATCAATGGCACGCAATTTGTGCTCCTAACTCACCAAATGACCAACGTTCCTGTTGCTGCACTTCAGGCACCAGTCGATTCCCTGGAACATCTCAGAGAAGAAATAGTGGCGGCGATTGATTTTCTGGTTACTGGCATTTAACTGACTATGAATCAGCCACCTATCTTCCTGGATTCCGCTATGCTTCATCCAGACCGTATTTATTCCATGCTTTCGGATGACACCCGGCTTGATTTTTATTCGGCAACTGCCCAGTTCAATGTGTAGGCCAGATCAAGCGCAGCGGATCGGGCGTTTTCGTATTGGCAAGCTACCCGAACCCCTGTGGGAGATCCTGCAACGCAGATCTGGGAAATACTTTCAAAGAGGGGGGGGGGACATTTCTATCTTGGGTTGACAAATCAATGCAACATTGGTTGAAAAGAATCATTCTGCATGCTAGCGTCGCTCCGTGGGCAGGTTTACGTTATGTATGGTCGCGTTCGAACTGGGACTACCCCCCAATAGCCGCAACTGTTATTTTTTCGGCGAATCGCTTAGAGCAAGTTCAATGTGAACTGTTATTGAGTTTCGCGAAGAGGTCTCCAAATTGAACGACAAGGATGAAATGCCCGCATGGGCCAAGAAATTATTTGACGAGCAAAAAGAACAAGGCAAGCGACTCGACACGCTTCATAGGCAAAACGAACAGCTTCACAAGAGGTTCAACGAGCAAGACAAACGACTTGATGAGGGATTCACAACCATCAGGTACGATATTGCAGGAATGCAATCAAAAATCACCTCCATGCAGGATCGGATGAGTATGCTCGAAACACAGACATGGGCTAATTCTACTGGTGCCTTTCGCCCTGAACCCCAACAGTTCGCCCCCACAGGCGAAGGACTCATAGACCCGATAACCCGCTGGAAGCGGGAGCACCCTTTTCGCCGATAAACCTTAAATCCCTCAAAGCGAACACCTGACGAGGAGCGTCGCTGAAGCCTCTCAGGGTTAATCTTGCCCTAAGTTAACAAGTGAGTCTTCGACCTCGTGAAAGATTTTGGGACATCCCAGTCCCCAAAATCGACTCGGCCTTCGACAGCCTGTTTGTGCCCCGGCCGTCCCGGTCACTGGCACTACGCGACAACCTCGCAA
>JAESPE010000203.1 GCA_016756835.1 gamma proteobacterium endosymbiont of Lamellibrachia anaximandri
CCGGGACGGCCGGGGCACAAACAGGCTGTCGAAGGCCGAGTCGATTTTGGGGACTGGGATGTCCCAAAATCTTTCACGAGGTCGAAGACTCACTTGCCATTCCGTAATGTCCAAAAACAGGGAGAGTCTATCAACCTTGTTTAAAGCATATCGATCCTGGAAGTTCTGCACCCTGGCTGCAAACACCCGTGTAGGCCCGGTCTGTACGCTGTTACCTAGTGCAGGAACGAAATAGCACCCCTATCTTTTTTTATTTGGTTCGGTTATTGCTTATCATCCAGTTATGGATAAACAGCAGCAGACAAGCACACTGGAAAGACGGGTATTGGAGAATCTGAGCTCCTCGATTCTCCTATTCGACCAGGCTTTTATTTTGAAATACATCAATCCCGCCGGTGAGATGCTGTTTGCAGTGAGTGCCAGGCAGGTTATTGGTCAGCGGGCGGACGATCTGATCCACTGTCCGGGTGGAACGGTTGAATCTAACCTGAGGCGGGCCAGCGAATCAGGACAGCCGTTCACTGAACGGGAAATTACCCTGCCGCTGGTGGATGGCAGGGAGATCACCGTCGATTGTACGGTGGTGCCGCTTCGGGATAACAATGGGGAGGAGGAGTTGCTCGTCGAACTGCAGCAACTGGATCGCCAGCTGCGCATCAACAGGGAAGAGGAGTTGATCTCCCAGGGTCAGGTCTCCCGCGCCCTGGTAAGGGGTATGGCCCATGAGATAAAAAATCCTTTAGGAGGATTGCGTGGTGCAGCGCAACTGCTGGAACGGGAGCTTCCCGATGAAGCGCTGAAAGAGTACACCCAGATCATCATCGCCGAGGCAGATCGTTTGCAGAATCTGGTGAACAGCATGCTGGGCCCCAATCGCCTGCCGCAAAAGAGAGCCTTCAGCATCCACCAGGTGCTGGAGCGAATCTGCAGCCTGGTGCAGGTCGAGGCGGGTGATCGATTGAGGATTCAGAAAAATTACGATCCGAGTATTCCTGATGTCGTGGGGGATTTCGACCAGTTGATTCAGGCACTCCTGAACATCTTGCGCAACGCTGTTCGGGCGGTGGGCAATAAAGGAGTGGTCGGACTGAAAACACGGGTGTTAAGGCAGTTTACTATCGGTAACGAACGCCACCGCCTGGTATTGAAAGTCGATATCTTCGACAACGGTCCCGGCATCCCCGAGTCCCTGCAAAACAGGATTTTTTTCCCCATGGTCTCCGGCAGCAGCGATGGTATGGGCGTGGGTCTTTCAATTGCGCAATCCCTGATCAACCAGCACCGTGGTTTGATTGAATTTGCCAGTCGTCCCGGCGAGACGATTTTCACCGTATTACTTCCTTTGGAATCGAGCTGATGGAAACAGAGTGCAAGGTTTGGGTAATCGATGATGACCGCTCCATCCGTTGGGTGTTGGAAAAGACGTTGCAGAAGGCGGATATGCTGGTCACCAGTTTCGAAACCGGCAATGGTGTGCTCGACGCCTTGGAGGCAGAGCAGCCTGACGTCATCGTTTCCGACATACGCATGCCGGGGATCGATGGATTGGAGTTGCTGGAGATGATCCAGGCCCGCTATCCATCGCTGCCGGTGATCATTATGACGGCACATTCCGATCTCGAAAGCGCTGTCTCCGCTTATCATAAGGGCGCCTTTGAGTATCTGCCGAAACCCTTCGATGTGGATGAGGCGGTCGATCAGATTCGCCGTGCCTGCCGGCAGCACCTTACGCATTCTCAACCGGTGGATGAGGAGCAGATAGGGGGACTTGAGATCATCGGCGAAGCACCGGCCATGCAGGAGGTTTTCCGCGCCATAGGGCGGCTGGCCCGTTCGAATATCACGGTGCTCATCAATGGGGAATCGGGTACGGGTAAAGAGCTGGTGGCGCATGCCTTGCACCGCCACAGTCCTCGTGCTGAGGCGCCATTTATTGCCCTGAATATGGCGGCCATACCCAAGGACCTGATGGAGTCTGAACTATTCGGCCATGAACGAGGTGCTTTCACTGGAGCACAGAGCCGCCGTGAAGGGCGTTTTGAACAGGCTGATGGCGGCACGCTCTTTCTGGATGAGATCGGTGACATGCCGGCGGAGCTGCAGACCCGGCTGTTGCGGGTATTGGCGGATGGCCAGTTCTACCGCGTCGGTGGCCACGAACCGGTGAAGGTCGATGTGCGGATCATCGCCGCCACGCACCAGAATTTGGAAGGGCTGGTGAAACGGGGCGACTTCAGGGAAGACCTGTTTCATCGGCTCAACGTGATAAGAATCCATATTCCCGCAATGCGGGAACGAAAGGAGGATATATCGCTGTTGATGCGCCACTTCCTTGCCAAGGCCTCTGAAGAGTTGGAGGTCGAGGCGAAGATCTTGTTGCAGGAAACCACAGAATTTCTGCGGCAACTCGACTGGCCAGGCAATGTCCGACAGTTGGAAAATACCGCCCGCTGGCTCACAGTGATGGCCTCCGGACAGGAGATCCATGTCGAGGATCTGCCGCCCGAGTTGCAACAGGAGGAGTCACGGAGTGAAATCTGTGGAGACTGGCGGCAACTGCTGCGGGCCTGGACGCGCAGCCGTCTGCAATCCGGCGCCGAAGCCCTGCTTGATGAAGCGGGCTCAGACTTTGAGACAGTGATGATAGAGACGGCGCTGGAGCATACCGCAGGGCGCCGCCAGGATGCCGCCCGCCTGCTTGGCTGGGGGCGAAATACCCTGACCCGCAAGATTAAAGAGTTGGGTCTGGATCATGAAAATTGAGCCAGTGGGGAGGACTCAAAACCTGAGTGCCCCCGCTGTTTGAGAGGATAGTAGATGGAAACGACAAGTATTGATCTTCCGGGTTGTGAGATCGAATCAATCACTTTGGAGATGGGGGTTCTCAGGGTGCGGTTCTCCCGCGCCTATATCATCAAAACCCTGACAGGTTCGGAAGAGCGCACTCGTTGGTGGCAGGCAGGTGAGATGATATTGGAGGGTGCTGAAGTAGAGGGTGAATTGCCCGCAGCGCCCTGTGTCTGCGACGGAGGAGATGTGGGTGAAAACGTCTATACCTACCGCGACATGGTACCGCTGCCTCTGGAGAGCCGGGGCCGTGCCTACTGTGCCTTAAAGATCCGTGACAGCGGGTTGGTGCTGAAGGCCCGGGCGGATGGGATAAAGCTGGTGATGGATGACAGGCCCCACTATATTGAGCATATTAAGCCGGAATGAAAAAGAAGGTTAAAGGCGAAAGGTAAAAGGCCAAAGGAGACTGTGCCGCAGGATAGGCCAAACTTCGTTGCCGGTGCGGAAAATCAGTGGTTGCTTTTTAAAAGCACCGGCACATACTGCGAAAGCCTTCGCTGCCAGCCATGGAGAGCGAAGCGAAGGCTGGTA
>JAESPE010000204.1 GCA_016756835.1 gamma proteobacterium endosymbiont of Lamellibrachia anaximandri
TCGTAACTTCCATCTTCTCAGAACGGGGGCAGGATGCTCTACCCTCAAATCCCAGACAAATTTCCTCTATCGCAATGAATCCGCTATATTTCTACCCACAAATTTTCCTGAAGAGCCTTCTTTACTAATTATAAGGATCAAGCCCATCGATTTAGAGTATCACTTGACGACACAGACTTATCTATTAACGCAGAAGTCGTACGGAATAAAGATTATTATGATATCTGCATTTCGGCTGGCACTATTCTTGCGATTGATGATGCAAGCACTACGCTAAGTCGACTTCTCTACCCTAAAGAAAAAGTACTCTGGGATAAGTCAGATGAACTATTAACCGTAGAACCACGGTTTTACGATTATACATTCATACTTGATATGGATATACCTGGGGACATCCGTAATTTCGTGTACATTTACACAAATGTATTTGCTTCAAAAGAACTAATTGAATTCACCACTATGATTGCAAACTTTGCAATTATTTGGCTACTTTTACACGAGATTGGTCACATACAGCTTGGGCATATTGATGGCATCAAGAATAAATCGTCATACAATGAAGTCAACGCGCTAAGTGATGATGAAGAAAGTTTTTGGCTTAGACTCTGCCAAGAATTTGCAGCTGATACATACGCATCAAACAGGTTTTACTCTACATTTTTTAGACAAGATGCTGTCGGCATACTACCACGAAATATAAATGATAAAGATGCAGTTATTTCTTTCCTTATGCAGGCAGCTATCATCCCCCCCCTAATTCTTCATAGAGCACAATTTTCTACACTCGCAAGAGCAAACACAGAGGCAGGGGCATATCCAGATGCTAGAGTACGTCTTTTTAATGCTTTAGCCACTATCATTCCTGCCATTGATAATAACAACCGTATCTTTTCCCCTTTATATAAAGCCGCAGGCTACCAATATAATACTTTTGAAACTTCTCAAGAACATCTTTTTATACCCTATATGATGGCTATTTGGCTTTGTGATGTATTCCTGCAATGTATTTGTTCTAAGCCATTTTTCCCCTGGAAAATAAAACCTTCTCGACTAATTTGCAAAGATGGAGTTCAGAATCGTATTCAATATGGCTTTGTTGATCACAAATTAACTGTAGATATTGAAAAAGAAATCATTGCTGCAGCCCTTAATAGCTGCTATGGATATGCAAATTTTAAAGCAGATCCAACATTAGAAGAAATGCATAGTAATTGGAGAGAAATAATCTCAAAATGTTATACCACATGGCAAGATGAGATTATTAACAACCGATGTTCACAACTAGAGTTTGCAAAAAAGCTATTCACAGAACCGCTTTTTGATCCATACAGAACAACTACGTTGGATTATTTCTACGAGGTAACTAATTCCCATAAAAACTATGATGATGATAGAAAAGAAACTGCTTACAAGCACACAATAAGTCGCATTGAAAAGTTGATTAAGAATATCAAACAAAGTTGACCTATATCCATATCACACCTAAAAGAAATATTTATTCCCTGCTATTCCCACCTCATCATTCAAATGAGGATAAATTTAGATATCTAAGGAACTTGCGAAATATCTAGGCACAGGAGGCTGAACATCCTCATAAAAATCAAGGCCTCGTTCTTCTGCCTGCCGTATAGACTTCCTTAGTAACACGTATTCTACAGGGATATCTTGTCCATACCTATTCGCCACAAGATAAGCAGTACGCCCGTCATTATCCTTTATCAAGTAATCACACTTTTCAGATTTCAAGAGCATGCGAACAAACTCTCTCGCACTATTTGCAGCAGCATGATGGAGTGCAGTCCCACCAACTCTAGTGTCTATAAAATTTACAGGATATCCTGCATCAATATATGCCTGCCCAAGTGGAACATCACATGTTTTAGCAGCCTCTATAAATTCCATACCAAGTTCAAATAGTTTTCTCTCCTGACGCTCTTCCTGATTCATTTCCTCCATGTCTATTCCTTTCCATGACATACCTGTTGTGATTCCTGCTAGATTATGAATTATTTTCTCAACTATCAAAACTGAGGATGCATTACTACCGCCAGCATGAAATCCAAAACCTTTATTTTTCACTTTTTGTTGGCTTTCTATTACTTCCTTGCGTAAAGAAGATCTATTTCCATCACGCAACTGTTGCAAATAGATATTCCATAACTTTGCATTCATTACAATAGTCCCTAAAGGTTAATTTTTGGTTATTTCAAGAGTTTATTCTTTTAAAGATCAAAATATTATCTCGATTAGCCTCATACCACGCATAAGTAAGATTATTCTCATTACTACCATCAATATCTAAAGGAGCATGCTGTTCAAGAAACATTAGTGAATCAGCTTTATCACTTTGATCTCTGTTATAAATATTTCCATCAATACCCATCGTAATATATATGCGATTAACACCATTATAATTATGCTTCATGAGAAAGAACATATTGTCTTCAGGAGATATAACCAACCAACCAGAATATGTTGGCCTACAATTCAGCACTCCATCTAGTATTAATGTCTTTTTATTCTTGCTTTGAGTTAGGGACTCTTCATTATGAAGGTCCGCTATTAACACATGGTCATTAATAGAGCTGTTTATTGTAAGAACGCTAACGCAATCATTATTACCTTTCTTTATCTCACTGCTAAACGCACCTTTCATTTTCTGAAAGGAATTTTGGGATGGCTCATTAGTTGATTTGTTTAAATACTGAGCCAATAAAAGAGGGATTTTGCTATCAGCATCTCGATCATAAAGTTGCTCTGTTGTAAGTCCGCTATAACCATTATCTGGATCAGTTAAATATAGTTCTACGGCAAGATGATCACAGCTTTTGAGCTTTTGAAAATGTCTTCCACCAGGTTTCAGATTGTTTGGCAATCCTTTAACAAACTTCAAAAATCTCTTTTCGTTCACATCAAAATTAAGTTTCTTACGACAGCACTTTGGTATTTTTTGCATATCACCGCTACAAAGCCCATCAACCATTTCCATGATTTCATTTATTAAGTCTTGCCAAGAATAACCATTCTTACTCTTTTTTTTATAGCCGTATAAATACCTAAGCTCTTTACGAATCCTATTTAACTGCTCCTCTGTATAGCTTAGCTCTTCACACATAATGTAATTCCTTTAAATGTTAAGTTAGTGAATTCTGTTAATCGAAAGCCATGATGTATATCCAAAATAATTTGCGCGCATGATATTCAATGTTTGAATTAATTAGCATACAACAACGCCCTCTCTCAAGTACAAAACCAAGTGAGTCTTCGACCTCGTGAAAGATTTTGGGACATCCCAGTCCCCAAAATCGACTCGGCCTTCGACAGCCTGTTTGTGCCCCGGCCGTCCCGGTC
>JAESPE010000205.1 GCA_016756835.1 gamma proteobacterium endosymbiont of Lamellibrachia anaximandri
GCGCTCGGATGCCTACTTTGCTTCCCCTCTGGCGCAAGGCACGCCGGGTAAGCAGTGCGGCCTCGCGGCTACCGGGGACTACCAGCCTTCGCTTCGCTCTCCATGGCTGGCAGCGGTAGTTGTTCAGTTCGATCTGTCAAAAGACATTGATGCAGCATTTAACGAGATGCAGGCAAAAATCAATGAGGTAATACGCCTGTTGCCCAATGATACTGAAACACCCATCGTCAAAAAGGTGGAGGTTGGCGGAACCCCTGTCATGTGGCTCTCATTGCAGGGAGATCGCACCCTGCAGCAGTTGAATCTCTATGCCAAAAACATCATCAAGAAGCGGCTTGAAACGGTGAGTGGCGTAGGTAATGTGTTGATAGCGGGAGAGCGTGAACGCACCGTGCGGATCAATCTGGATATCCATCGCATGGCCGGACTTGGTATCGCAGTAGATGATGTGATTGGCGCATTTCAACGTGAGCACATCAAGTTGCCTGGCGGCTTCGTGGTCAGCTCGGATCGTGAACAACAACTCAAGCTGGACCTTGAATACCATGACCTGCATGCGCTGAAAAATCTCATCGTCAGCTATCGTGATCATTTACCGGTTTATCTGCATGAGGTTGCTGATATCGAAGATGGGCTGGAGGATTTCAGACGCTTTGCCAGCTATAACGGTACGCCTGCTGTTGGACTGGGACTGATCAAAATATCCGGCGCCAATACGGTAGCCATTATCGAAGAAGTTAAACACAGGCTTGACGGCGATATCCTACCGCAGCTTCCGCCTGGCATGAAACTGGAAATAGTCGTGGATGATGCTGACCTGATAACGGCTATCGTTGAAGGGTTAAAGACACATCTTTTCGAAGGTACTCTGCTGGCGGCACTGGTGGTCTGGTTATTTCTAAAGAGTATGCGCTCCACCCTGATCGTAGCCACGGCTATTCCTGTCTCGCTACTGGGTGCCGTTGCTGCCATTTACTTCGCAGGCTACACCTTCAATACCATGACCATGTTGGGACTGCTCCTGCTCATCGGGGTAGTGGTTGATGATGCCATTGTAGTTTTGGAAAACATCTTCCGGCATATGACGAAAGACCCTGATACCGCACCAGAGGTACATGCGGTTCAAGGCGCCAGTCAGGTCATGTTTGCCATACTGGCCGCCACCTTTACCCTGGTTTCCCTATTCGGTGCGGTGGTATTCATGGAAGGAATCATTGGTCGATTTATCGGTTCCTTTGCTGTGGTCGTGGTTTTTGGAGTCATGGTTTCTCTGTTTGTCTCAGTTACGCTCACGCCCATGCTGTGCGCTAAATACCTGCGCGTCAAAACAAACCATGGTTTGATCTACCGCGTACTGGAATCCATATTTCAAGGCATGGAGCGCCTATACAAAGCAGTACTCGGTTTTGCAGTCCACCAACGCCTGCTGGTTATAGTGCTGGCGGCCTCGACCGTTTATGCAAGCGGATGGTTCATGGGACAGTTAGGCAAGGGGTTTATGCCGGAAGAAGATCAGGCTCGCTTCATCGTCTCTTTAAAGACGCCCCTGGGATCCAGTATTGAATATACCCGTGATCGACTTCACCGTGTCGAGAACATCCTGAAACAATATGATGAAATTTACGGCCTGTTCAGCACCATTGGAACCGGTGACAGAGGCCAGGTTAATCAGGGTGAAATTTATGTCAGTCTGATACCCAGGGAACAGAGGAAATTACATCAGACCAAAATCATTGAAAAGGTGCGGGTAGACCTTGCCAAAATACCGGGCGTTAAAGCCTTTGCTGCTCCAGTCCCTATAGTTGGTGGGCAACGCGGCGAGCCACTCCAGTTTGTACTCAAGGGGCCAAACCTGGAAAAGGTAGCTGCGCTATCAACAAAATTAACCAACAGGTTACAACAAATCCCGGTCATTGGACCGCTGGACACGGATCTGCAACTGGAGATGCCCGAACTCAAACTCGTTCCTGATCGTGAAAAAACCAGAGATGCGGGACTGGACGCCTTGACCGTCGGCAATGCGCTACGGGTACTGGTCGGTGGTCTGGATGTTGCCAAATATAATGACGAACCAGGCGATGGTGAACGCTATGATATACGCCTAAAGACAGCACCTGGCACCATGACCTATGAAGGTGAGTTGCAACAAGTCTATCTGCGCAATCAATCCGGCCAGCTGGTCAGACTGGATAGCGTGGCGCAATTTGAATCTGGACTGGGTCCTGCCACCATAGGTCGATACAATCTGCAATATGCGGCTACTTTCTTTGCCACACCCATGATACCGGAAGGTGATGCTTCAGTCATTGTATTAAATGAAGCAAAAAAACTACTACCCACAGGCTATCAGGTAGAATTGATTGGCCGCGCTAAGGAATTCAGTAAAACAGTAGGCTATATCATGTTTGCTTTTGCCACAGGATTGATCCTGGTTTACATGACACTGGCCAGTCAGTTTAACTCATTCATACAGCCTCTGATCGTCATGGTTGCTCAACCCCTTGCCATCATTGGTGGCATCTTTGGACTCTGGTTAGCCGGGCATTCACTGAACATCTATTCCATGATCGGTTTGGTACTACTGGTTGGTCTGGTGGCAAAAAACTCTATACTGCTCATCGACCTGACCAATCAGATGCGGGCACAGGGCAAGCCAATCAACGAGGCCTTACTGGAAGCCTGCCCCATAAGACTGAGACCGGTACTGATGACATCGCTGACAGTGATTCTTTCCATGATCCCGGCAGCTATGGGCATAGGTGCCGGCGCAGATACCAATGCACCACTTGCTGTGGCTGTAATTGGCGGCATGGTCAGTTCAACACTGTTGACCCTGATCGTCGTGCCTGCAGTTTATTCACTGGTAGAAAATGGTTTAGAACGGATACGGCATCAGATGCATAAAAAACCACAACCGGAGCAGACGCACTAAAATCAGTCAATTCTCATGACGGTCTAAAGAGAGCAGATTTCTCAATAACGATCAGTGCATTAGCGCTTCCGGGCGAACACAAACTAGCGTCCGTCCGGAAACAAGTGAATATTTGTAGCCTGGATGAAGCGCAGCGGAATCCAGGAAGATAAGTAGCTGATTCATAGACTGTTCCCGGATTACGCAAGCTCCATCCGGGCTACAGCAATTGGTTTCAAGTGAGTCTTCGACCTCGTGAAAGATTTTGGGACATCCCAGTCCCCAAAATCGACTCGGCCTTCGACAGCCTGTTTGTGCCCCGGCCGTCCCGGTCA
>JAESPE010000206.1 GCA_016756835.1 gamma proteobacterium endosymbiont of Lamellibrachia anaximandri
TTAGGCAGATGGGACTTGTATCTTTCGACACGCACCCACTGGGTAACACTAACCAATTTCATCCCTTATTGGGAATTCCGAGGCTCCGAGTTTAGCTCGGCACAAGAATTTGCTTTGTTAGCTTCATTCAAGTTCACGCCTGATTGCGTACGGCACACTCTTTTTGGTGCCTGCTGCGCTTCTAAGCCATATGCCTTTCGTCCCTTTTTCCTCTCCATTTGCATCAATCCACTGGGCACCAATTGTTTCTTGAATATTATCTTCGATCAAATTTGTGTCTGTGTTGAAATAGCAGTTGCCCTCAATAAAGCCACTTGCTGGGCTATATTGATTGACGGGAGTAATGTCAGTGTTTATTGCGTCTATGGATATATAGTAATTAATTGCAAGGCGATTATGCTCTTCAGTAATAAACGTTTTTATTTCAAAAGTATTAATGATGGTAGGGCGAAGATTATTAACCGCCAATGATTTTTCTATATCGGGAAATTTATCATCCACAATCATGCGTGCGACGGCTGCCAAATCAATTTCTGGTCGTTGCTCCTGAAGACTTTCAAGACACTGAGACAATGATCTGAAAAGCTCAAGTTTCCCTTCCTTATGTTTTATTTCATCTCGCAGAATGGACGCTATTTCAGAGGCTCCCTTTGATTTAAAGAAGTCACCATCATTAGTAACCATATGAACATCATATTCATTAAGTAAATCAAGGATGGACTCCCAAATGGCGCAGTCTTTAAATTGCTGTTTTTTAGTTGCAGAAGGTGGGACTTCGTCATTAACGCGAATGAGTGATGATTTGGCGTGACTTAAAGTAAATGGAACTCTAATTACCAGATCTGATAATTCATCAAGGCGGGCTTGTATTTTATTCTTAATTTGATCTGCACTTGGAAGAGTATAAGCACTACGCTCCCCCATGATTGATTGAATGTCACGAAAATAGCGATCAATTTTTCGCTTAGCATCTTCACCAGCCTGTTGAGTATGTTTAAATATCTCTATCTCATTTATTTCGGGAAGAGCCAATTTACCTTTTGAAACATTTAGCGTGTATAAAAGGGCAGAACCAATTGAAGTGCGCAGGAGTAAGTTGCTCCTCCATGTATTCGTATCAAGTAAAACGCAGAATTGACGTGGTAGTGGATTCTTATTCATAGTATTTAAGCTAACGCCTGCATAACTTGCCATTTTGTACGCTGTGCAGCGCAGCGAAACGGCGTATAAAATGGTCAATGTTGATGCACTTGTTAGCACTGTTGACATAACTAGTACATGATAATACTATAGCTTCCTATAGGAATCTATAGGTTATTGATGTGGCTAAAACATTTTTCCCCGAGCTGATTGAACATATTAACGCGAGCCCGCCCCATCCTGCACATACCCAGTATCGCGTATCTGTGGGCATGGAAGATTGGGAAGGTTCTTTTGTGCCCGTAGCTAAAGTACAAATGGTTTATAAAGGCTCAGTTGCTGGAAGGAAAAGCCCTTCGTACCCAATTGGCACCAATGATTATAACAGTGTAAATAAGACATTAGACAAATTGGTAAAAGAGGCATCAGCTAAATATGACACTACCAAAAGCTAAAATAAATAACCCAATATATCAGCCTGATATTTCAATTGAAATTGGGGACTCTAAATCTGTGTTAAGTACATTTCCTGACGAGCATTTTCAGTCGTGCATTACAAGCCCGCCATACTGGGGCTTACGCGATTACGGAGTTTCTGAGCAAATTGGAGCAGAAACAACAGTGGATGAATATATTGAAAATCTAGTGAATGTCTTTAGAGAAGTAAGAAGGACTTTAAAAGATAACGGGACTTTATGGTTAAATATTGGAGATTCATATACTAGTGGCGGTAGAACTTGGAGAGACCCTGATAAGAAGAATGCGGCAAGAGGAATGTCTTATAGGGCTCCAACACCAGAAGGTCTTAAGCCAAAGGATTTAATAGGTGTGCCATGGAAAATCGCATTCGCTTTACAAGCGGATGGTTGGTATCTAAGGTCAGATATTGTTTGGTACAAACCGAATTGCCAGCCAGAATCTGTCAAGGATAGACCAACTCGCTCTCATGAATATATTTTTTTATTTAGTAAAAATGAGAAATATTTTTATGACCATGAAGCAATAAAAGAGCCGACTGCATGTGGTAAAAAACTGCGTAATAAGCGCACGGTCTGGTCAATCAACACCGAACCTTTTAGAGATGCACATTTTGCCGTTTTCCCTACAGAGTTGGTCAAATCATGTATGATTGCTAGTAGTTCACCAGATGATTTAATACTTGACCCATTCCTCGGGTCAGGAACAGTGGCGCAAGTCGCTATTGAGCAAAGCCGTCAATGTGTTGGTATTGAGCTAAATAATGACTATGCTGATATTGCTAAAAAGCGTATAGCTCAAATTAATCGAGACCTTATTTAGACTATAAGGTTTCTAGAGAAAATTTCCATTCAGCATGTTTTATACAAAGATTTTTTTGAAGCTTTTTAATATGGAGCTTTCTCTCGCCACCGCCATCGAAGTATAACTGGAATTTGATAGCGCCATCACTATCTAAAACACTACAGGTTCCTATTTTCGGAATTTGTACACTTCTTTCTGAATATGCTAATACACCATTTGTTGCCTCTAGCATTAAAGCCTTAGGTATTTCAATTAATTCGTAATGGTATGTATTAGCATTATATTTTTTTGAATTATTTGAAAGGCACCGCAGTTGAAATATCCTCTCATAAGAGGACATATGTTCTATAAATTGATTTCTTAATCCTTGCAAATGTTCAATTTTGTCAGTCCACTCGCCTTTTCCTAATTCCATGAACTTTGAAATCCATAGTTCATCATCTTTTATTTTTTTATCTGCCTGCGTTTTTAAAGAATATTTACTGCCATTTATGGAGATATCTTGACCTGGGTTTCCTCTTTCAGCAAGAGCAGCATTTAGACCAACTTGATTGCATATACTTTCGAGTGCATATTCAAAGCGGTCTTTAGAAAGTGCTTCCCTTGATAAGCAGTGATGAACTTTTAAGTAGTCACCGAATAAGTTAACAAAGTCACCTACTGCCAAGTCAGACGTACCTAGAGACCACAAGTGAGTCTTCGACCTCGTGAAAGATTTTGGGACATCCCAGTCCCCAAAATCGACTCGGCCTTCGACAGCCTGTTTGTGCCCCGGCCGTCCCGGTCACTGGCACTACGCGACAACCTCGC
>JAESPE010000207.1 GCA_016756835.1 gamma proteobacterium endosymbiont of Lamellibrachia anaximandri
GCCAGTGACCGGGACGGCCGGGGCACAAACAGGCTGTCGAAGGCCGAGTCGATTTTGGGGACTGGGATGTCCCAAAATCTTTCACGAGGTCGAAGACTCACTTGTTGGCATGCGCGGTAGAATATAATCTAACGATCGTTACTGCTGACAAGGTGCTTGCAGATGCTGCTGCGTTTGTCGGTGGGCGTGTGCGCTTCTTAAGGGGTTAGCGGGATAGCATTGATGCAATTTTAAATCTTAAATTGCATTTTGCATAATAGGGGATGCACAGGCTACATGGTAATTCAGAACATTACATTTGTAGCCAGTAACCGTAATGCGGATCTCTATCGCATCGATCCCTCGTTCGTCTACCGTTGCGAAAACCTCGGACTAGCCCTCTCGAAACAAGGCCACGATGTCCATTTTACCCATTTGACGAAACTCAAATGGAAGGAAGGATATCAGGCGGTTATTTTCCATCGACCTATTGCCTCCGTTCGGTTGTGGTACCTGCTCAGGCAGTTACGTCTCCGTGGTATTGTGGTAATCGCAGATTTCGATGATCTGGTCTTTGATGAAGCCTATGTCGACTATTCACCTGGTGTTCTGAATGGGCTGGTTTCACGCAGGGTGACGCGGCGACGTTTTCTGGCTCATTGGCGGGCGCTGTCGTGGTTTGATGGCGTTACTGTCACCACCGAGCCACTGGCGAATCATGTGCACCGATTGTTTCCCTCTATCCGTGTTGAAGTCATTCACAACAGTGTGCACCTGGCCTGGCGGCATGAGTCGCATGACGTGCTACCCAATGAGGGTAAGAGGATTATTACCTATTTCCCCGGTACGCGGAGCCATCATCGTGACTTTGCGCAAATCAGAGAGCCGTTGTCGAGCTTTCTACGGGCACATCCCGAGGTTAAATTACAGATCACCGGTCCGCTGGTGTTTTCTATCGATGCCGATCCACGACAGATATCACATGAAGAGCGGGTGCCATTTTCTGAGTATCAGGCCCGTGTTCGAAACAGTTGGGTGAATCTGGCACCCCTGGAGGAGACCCCTTTCAACCAGTGTAAATCGGCCCTGAAAGTGCTGGAGGCGGGTTATTGGGGCGTCCCCACTCTCTGTTCCTCAAATATAGATAATCTCCGCTTTTCCAGTGCTGGAGCCTGGATCTCAACAAAACCTGAAGAGTGGGTCGAAAATCTGGAGCGTCTGCTAAATAAAGCAGAGTACCAACGGGCATCACATGAGCTTAGGAAACGTACGGTTGCCCTTGCCGATGTTGACAAGCAAGCGCAGCTGTTTTTGCAGTTTGCAGAGACGTTGATGGGTTGATTTTGATGCTGCGGTTGCCTACAAATCGAACTGCATTATCCTGGGTGCCATGGTGGCTGAGTGCAGCGATTGGGCGTTGGCGTCGCAAAAAGGGTGAATATGACAAGACAACCCTTGCCTGCTTCTATTCAGCATGGCGTAGGCGGCCAAGTTTAACCAATTTAATTGCCTACTTGAGATTTCGGCGCGATCTTGGCTTAACTGTACCAACTCGCTTACTCAAACCGTTACTGGCCTCTTTTGTGAGTTTTAATCCAGTAACTCAGCGGCGGGTTTTTAACTGGATTTTGGAGGGGCGTGGTGAGGTGCAGCTGGATGAGTTCCCCTCCGACACCCTGCGAGACTTGGCTGAAAGCTCCCCACCGGCCGCAGCAGAGATGGCGCAGCGGCGTGAGCTGATCTCCAGTGAGGCCAAAGCTCTGGCGACCTTGCAAAATATGCAGGAGGTTTGGCGTGACGAATTCACGGCATATCTGAGCGCAAACCGTGACAGCATTTGTGTGGTCGGTAATGCCGCCACTATAGTGAATAATGCTATCGGTCGTACCATTGACACCTCTAGCGTGGTGTTTCGCTTTAACCGGTTTTCTATTGAAACTGCACAAGAGGCTTCGGATGGCAAATTAACGACACAGCTTCAGGAAGTGGGTCGTCGTCTGGATGTTTGGTTTTTTGCCCCCAACATACAGACGCCGTACCCGCCTGCAGTCGAGGCAGTCGAGTGGGTGGTTTTAGCCGGGCCGGATGCGCGTTACCATCTTGCCGATTGGGGCAATATTATTTCATTGCTCGGTGCTCATAAGAAGGTGCTTACCGTACCCTTGAGTATTTGGCGGAAGTTGGTACGGGATCTCAAGGCACCACCCAGTGCAGGCATTTTATGCCTGGCATGGGTAATTGAGATGCTCGGAACACCTGAAGGGCTCAAGGCTGCTGGGTTTCAGCGAAAATCAGTGCCAGGCATGCGATATCACTTTGCCCTGCATCGGCACAAGCCGAGCCGGCGGCACAATTGGGAAGGCGAAAGGACATTATTGCACCGTTGGGAAAGGCAAGGGTTACAGTTTCTGGACTGAGGTACTTCGCTGACTAATAGTGTCCATCCGGAAACAATATTTTAACCACAAAGGACACGAAGAGCACGAAGGTAAAAGATTGATTAGCAATAATCTTTCTTTCGGCAACTGCTTCCTGCGTTGCTCTACCTCCTGCATCCATGCGGTCGCGTGTACTTCGTGCGCTTCGTGGTTAGATATGGGTTAGATAGACCCCTAAATAAGCATTGTGTTGAGTCAGCGTGTTTTGCTCATCGCCACCAGCTTGTCCTGTACCGCTGTGGATACTGACGTTTTGCTAAAGGGGACAAAGCTGCAGTGTTTACAAGGGCCGTCTTTTTTTTCAAAGCCAACAAGTGAACGCCGCCATGCTGCCGCACTGGCACTTGCGTAAATCAGAAAAATACTGCTTTGCGTATTCAAGTCACCAATAATGCAATCTTGATGTTCAGGAATGTCAGAGCGCAGATTGCAGCATGGCATGACAGAACCGTTATAGTCGATATAGACGTGATAAAACGGTGACAAACATGGAGATGTGCGGACAGGTTGATTGGTGACTTCTACTGTTTCACCCCGGTTACAGCCGGTGTTATCAAAGTTGCGTCCATAGATACGCAATGACATATCTTTGTAGTCAATATCTGCTTCCAAACGGTGGCCGAAAAGATCGACTGTAGTTTTCGCTTCAAGACCAAGTTCGGCGAGTTTTTTTTGCATCCGTTGCCATATCACTTCATGATCATACGCTGCCAGCCATGGAGAGCGAAGCGAAGGCTGGTAGTCCCCGGTAGCCGCGAGGCCGCACTGCTTACCCGGCGTGCCTTGCGCCAGAGGGGAAGAG
>JAESPE010000208.1 GCA_016756835.1 gamma proteobacterium endosymbiont of Lamellibrachia anaximandri
CTACTATGCTGGCGGTCATGAGAAACTCCTGATGTTGTTTCTCGTAATGATCGCCTAGTTCATTGCATTTAAACAGGTTTTAATGCGGTGGCCCTGGCCATATTGTAATCTGCACCTTTTGCGGTCATACATGTACCAGTATTCGTTACTGCGCCACTATATAGATGAGTGCATAGTTTACTATTAAACCGGCAATCGAATATCCTGCGTCACTCCTTCTTCGACGCATCTGCTCCTAGCAGGTTACGATATCTGTGCTGTTGTGATGTGACGGCTGAACTTGCAGGAAAAAAATGACTTCTGAGAGCGATCTGAAATTGGTATCACTTGCCGGTGGTGTTGGCATGCGCCTGCAGCAGCACGGTTTAACCCTGGTTCTGGCAGAATCTTGCACTGGAGGCTGGGTGGCGAAGGCGCTGACCGATATTCCTGGAAGCAGTGCCTGGTTCGACCGGGGATTTATCACCTACAGCAATGCGGCCAAGCAGGAGATGCTTGGCGTCAATGCTGCCAGCATCGAGCAGTGGGGTGCTGTGAGTGAGCAGGTCGTTGCCGCAATGACGAATGGGGCGCTTGCCCGTAGCAGCGCGGACGTTGCGATTGCAGTCAGCGGCATCGCGGGGCCGGGTGGTGGGTCCGCAGAAAAGCCTGTAGGCACCGTCTGTTTCTCCTGGCAACTACGTTCGCAGGAGCCGGTTGTGAGGCGTGAATACTTTTCCGGAGATCGGGAGGCGGTGCGTCTCCAATCGGTGTTTTATGCCCTTGATCAGCTGCTTGAGGTACTTGCGGCGAATGGCTGATCAACGTCTTTTTTTTGGGCTTTGGCCGGACCGAAAGGTGCGGGACCGGTTGGCACGGGTCGGCCGTCAGTTTGGTGAAGCGGGGGGGCGACAGCACCATCCTGATGATCTGCATATGACCTTGGTATTTTTAGGGAAAGTGACGGAGCAGCAACTGCCTTGTGTAAAATCGGTGGCGGATTCAGTTGATGTCGAGCGCTTCTCCCTGGCGCTGAATCGAATGGGTTATTGGTCCCGGCCGCGGATTCTCTGGTGTGGGCCGGAGACGATACCGGATGCTTTGAGTGATCTGGTTGCTGAACTCAAGCAGGGATTACGAACCTGTAGTTTTGAAGCTGAACGGCGAACCTACAAACCTCACGTCACCCTGCTGCGCAAGATGCGTGGTGGCGAGTCAGGCCTGCTTGAGCCAACTATCGAATGGGAAGCGCGGGAGTTTGTGCTGGCGGCATCCGGCAATGGCCCCGATACGCCATCTCGTTACAGGATCATCGGGCGCTGGCCGATGGAAGCGACAAACTCGACAGGCTCTGGATGAATGCGTTGGTCTCATCTCTATCACAGAGAGGGATTCAAGCTGCTTGGGAGGCACGGATCCGCGGACTCATGATTTGAGCCTGCACCTGTGTGATAATTTTTACTTCCAAAAAGCACTGTATGAATGTACAGTACTTGCAGAACAACACTACAGAGGTTAATCCGGATGGACGACAATCGCACAAAAGCACTCAGCGCCGCCTTGGGGCAGATCGAGAAACAGTTTGGCAAAGGCTCTGTCATGCGTATGGGGGATGCCAGCGCTATTCGTGACATTGGTGTGATTTCCACAGGTTCGATCAATCTGGATATCGCACTGGGCGTGGGTGGGCTGCCAAAGGGGCGAGTGGTCGAGATCTACGGCCCTGAATCCTCCGGCAAGACCACTCTGACCTTGCATGTGGTGGCGGAGGCCCAGAAACAGGGCGGAACCTGCGCCTTTATTGATGCCGAGCACGCCCTCGACCCGGCCTATGCGGAAAAACTGGGCGTCAATGTGGACGAACTTCTGGTCTCCCAGCCCGACACTGGCGAGCAGGCGTTGGAGATCACCGATATGTTGGTGCGTTCCGGTGCCGTCGATATAGTGGTGATAGACTCGGTGGCTGCTTTGACCCCGAAGGCGGAGATCGAAGGTGAGATGGGTGATACCCACGTTGGTCTGCAGGCCCGTTTGATGTCCCAGGCTCTGCGAAAGCTGACCGCCAATATCAAGCGTACCAACTGCCTGGTGGTTTTCATCAATCAGATCCGCATGAAGATTGGTGTCATGTTTGGGAGCCCGGAGACCACTACTGGTGGCAATGCCCTTAAATTCTACGCCTCAGTACGTCTCGATATCCGCCGTATCGGCGCCATCAAGAAGGGAGACGAGGTAGTCGGCAACGACACCAAGGTCAAGGTGGTGAAGAATAAGGTGGCTCCCCCCTTTAAACTGGGACACTTCGAGATCCTCTATGGTGAAGGTATCTCCCGTGAAGGGGAGCTCATCGATCTGGGAGTCAAGCAGAACATCATTGATAAGGCAGGGGCATGGTACAGCTATAACGGCGACCGTATTGGTCAGGGCAAGGAGAATGTGCGAAAGTTCCTGAAAGACAATCCGGATATCGCCGAGCATATCGAGGAACGCATCCGCAGCGAACTGCTGCCGCAAGAGCAGGAAACAGAAATTAAAGTGGTTGAGGCCAAAGCCTGAACGACCCTTTGGCCAGTGGCGAGGTCGAGGCGGTAGCGGTCCGCCTGCTGACTGCGCGAGAGCACTCCCGTCGACAATTGCGCAATAAACTGCGTGGGCGTGGCTTTGATGGTGATGTTATCGAAGTCGTGCTCGATGGCTTAGAGCGTTCCGGGCTGCTGAGTGATGCACGATTTACTGAGTCCTACATTGAGTGGCGTGTCGGCCGTGGCAGTGGGCCGGTGCGCATTCGCCGTGAACTGAGGGAGCGGGGCATTGATGGTGCCATGATTGCCGGCTTTTTGGAGATCTATTCCTGTGAGTGGCAGGAACTGCTGAAAGTAGTACACGACCGCAAATATGGTTCTGAGCCGGCTCAGGATCGAAAGGAGCTGTCCCGGCGCGCGCGCTTTCTGGAATACCGGGGTTTTCCAGGTGAGCTGATTCGCCAGTTCCTATTTGATTTTGATTGACCATGGGTGGGATTTTCTGGGTATTTCAGTTAGCTGGAATTTGTTGATTTGAGTAATTCCAGTATCATAACAAATATATTAACTTGTCGTTATAACTTAATGATATTTATCATTATCATTCGCTGCCAGCCATGGAGAGCGAAGCGAAGGCTGGTAGTCCCCGGTAGCCGCGAGGCCGCACTGCTTACCCGGCGTGCCTTGCGCCAGAGGGGAA
>JAESPE010000209.1 GCA_016756835.1 gamma proteobacterium endosymbiont of Lamellibrachia anaximandri
GGGACGGCCGGGGCACAAACAGGCTGTCGAAGGCCGAGTCGATTTTGGGGACTGGGATGTCCCAAAATCTTTCACGAGGTCGAAGACTCACTTGATCGTCACTCAGGAGCTGCGGATACCCCTTGACTGTCTGCCCGCAACCGCTGGCAGTGATAACCAGCGCTTCGGCTTCGGTTTTCAACAGGGGCAGCCAGGCATCGATGTTGCGGCGCGCAAAACGCTTGGCTGCATCGTTCGCACCCAGGTGCAGGTTGACTGCGCCGCAGCATTCCGCTTCCGGCACCCTTATCAGGCTGATGCCCAGCCGGTCCAGCACTCGCGCTGTGCTGAAGTTGATGACCGGGGCCAGCGAAGGCTGAACGCAGCCGTCCAGTACGAGCATGCGGCGTTGGTGCCGTGCCTCGGGCCAATGGCCAGTCTTTTGTTTGGCTGGAATGGTGTATCGCAGACGCTTAGGCAGCAGCTTTTTTATCGGTCGGGCAAGTTTCAGTAGTGTGCCAAATCGTTCAGGATAGGGTAGTGTCTTGATGAGTAGTTTATGACGCAGGCTGTCCAGGCCGGTCCGGGGTTTTGTTCGGTCCAGGTGTTCCCGTCCTATCTCCAGCAGGCGGCTGTAGTTGACGCCTGAGGGGCAGGTGGTCTCACAAGAACGGCAGGAGAGGCAGCGGTCGAGGTGCTGTTGTAGACTGTCAGTGGGAGTCGTACCCTCGAGCAGCAGCTTGATCTGATAGATGCGGCCCCGTGGTCCGTCCAGTTCATCTCCCAGCAGTTGGTAGGTGGGGCAGGTAGCGGTGCAAAATCCGCAATGTACGCAACTGCGCAGGATCTGCTCGGCTTCCCGGCCATTAGCAGATTCAAGTATCTGGGGGCTGAGTCTGGTCTGCATTAAGTGAGGTCGAAGGGGAAAACGCCTATTTTGCGGATGATTGAGATTAAAACCAACTATTTTACCAATATACCCTGTGAATTCGACGGGAGTATCCTGAGCTGAGGGTGATATAAAACTGATGCATCTAACCGACTGGTTGAGATATACAGGTTGGATCTCCCCCGCCCGGCGTCTGGAGTGGTTCCCGCCATATCGAAGTATGGGGGTCAAAGTGTTGGCCCTGGAAAGCGGTTGGCGCAAAGTCCGGCTTCTGCTGCCGCTGAATCGCCGAACCAGGAATCCCGGTGGCAGTATGTTTGGCGGTTCCATTGCCGCACTGGCGGATCCCATTCCTGCATTGTCCTGTAATAGAGTCTTTCCCGGTCACGCGGTTTGGACAAGGCATCTGGAAGTCGATTTCCGGCGTCCGGGTCTATTTGATCTGGAGTTGCGCTTTGACTTCGACGCAGATATCGAACAACGGATTGCGGCGGATTTAGCCCAGGGCTCGCGGAGCGATCCCTGTTTTGAGTTCGGTTTCTATCTGCCGAATGGGGAGGTCTGCGCCTGGATAACCAATCGGGTCGCTATCCGGCCGATGGATCAATCACGTAGTCGGGGAGGCGCGCTTCGCCGGCGCCAGCCCCAGAAAAAAATCAGAGAGAAGAATGTATGAGCGACGCAAACGATAATTTCGATATGGAGCTGAGCAGCGGTATCGCCGCATTCGAGGCGAAGTACTTTGCCCGTGCTTCGGAGATGTTGTCACCGTTGGCCGACGCCGGTAATTACGAAGCTCAGTATCGTATGGCGATTATGGCCCAAGGCGGTTTGGGGATGGTCGTCAACGCGTTGATGGCATACAAGTACATGAAGTCTGCGGCAGAGAGTGGGCATGCCATGGCGCAACACGGGCTCGGTTTTATGTATCTCGAGGGAGAGTGTGTGGAACTGAATCCCGCCAAGGCGGCAGAGTGGTTCCGCAAAGCTGCCGATCAGGGGCTGGCAGGCTCCCAAACTACGCTGGGCATGATGTATGCGGAGGGGCGGGGTGTTGATAAGGATCCGGAAGAGGCGCAGCGCTGGTACAAAAAGGCTGGGTTTTAATGGTGGAGGTCCGAGTCTGAATCAGATGGGGTTTTACTGCACAGAGAGTCCTGTCGCTCCGACCTCTACGAAATTCTTCAGATGATGGACCAGATATTGTCGAAGTCTGAGTCCTCATCACTACTCCCCTCGGCCGACTGGTCGACCTGGTCAAGATAGCTGAACTGAAACTGGGAGATAGTGCCGGTTGTCTCGAGTAACCGTTTCAGCTTGATCTTGCGATTGTTGCTGCCGTCATCCAGCTTCATTTTGTTACCTACATGGAATGGGTAGGATGGGCAGATAAAACTGGCGGGTTGACCCGACGTGCCAACCTCGGGCAATAGCAGGCATTCGTGGGTTTGGGCATTCGGGAGATTCTCCCTTTGTGCTTCCACTGCCACGGCATTGGGTGCGATCATCTGCAGTCCAACCTGCAATGAATTTTTTTGCGTGTTCCTGATCCAGCGTACGATGCCGACTCCAAACTGGCCGTTGGCAGAGGCTGACTGGATGCCGATCAATTCGCCCACCTTGATTGCGGGCGTGCGAGCGCCTTGCCAGGCCATGCAGTACCCCCCTGCGCTTTCATTGAGGGTACGAAAGGTATGGATTTGCGCACTGTTGTCAGTGTCACGTCCATTGCCCCAGATGGGAACCGCAGGCTCCGGTTCAGATTCGTCCCGTGAACCGGGGCCAAACTCTTCAAAACCGCTTCTTCGTATGTCGTTGCTCGGCTCAATGGGTATAAGGGTGAAAGAAGAGTCGGCATCCAACCTGTTTGCGTTTAGTTCACCTCTGGTGGTTTGCTGGCCCATCCAGTCCACATCCTCCTGTAGACGTGCCTCGGTGTTGCTCTCGCGAGGTGTCCCGGGTGACTTGGTTAAATGGTAGATATCTGATAGTCCGACGGCTACCCGTAACTCGAAATTGAGTTTGGTGCGTACGAATTCTCGCTGTGGAATCGACGTCCATAGCTGGATCAGTTGCCTCAGTCGCTGCCAGCCATGGAGAGCGAAGCGAAGGCTGGTAGTCCCCGGTAGCCGCGAGGCCGCACTGCTTACCCGGCGTGCCTTGCGCCAGAGGGGAAGCAAAGTAGGCATCCGAGCGCG
>JAESPE010000021.1 GCA_016756835.1 gamma proteobacterium endosymbiont of Lamellibrachia anaximandri
TCTTGCCTACTTTGCTTCCCCTCTGGCGCAAGGCACGCCGGGTAAGCAGTGCGGCCTCGCGGCTACCGGGGACTACCAGCCTTCGCTTCGCTCTCCATGGCTGGCAGCGATAGAAGGTAGTCGGCTTGCCTTTGGCATCCAGGTTCCAGCCTACAAATTTTCCTGCGCATTTGAAGGTGGCATCGGAATTACGCAGGAATTCGCTCTCCTTGATACCCAGTTGCTGGAGCATGCGGGGGAAACCCGTCACCGTCCCTTCGCCAACACCAATGGTAGGGATATTTGGCGACTCAATCAGGGTCACCTTGACCTTGGACTCACCCTTGTTCAGCATCGTGGTCAGAAACAGGCCCATCAACCAACCTGCCGAACCGCCACCCACGATGGTGATATCATCGATCCTCTCGTTCATCTCTCGGTCCCCGCTTTTCTTTACCATTATGTGCTTTTGATTGATGAGTCTTAGACTCAATCAAACTCAGGCCAATCTGATCCCATGGGTTCGTAACGTCTTACACTGTACATACCATAGTAGAGCAGTGAAAATACCACCAGCATAAGCAGACTGACCAGTACAACAGACGGTGTCATGGGGATCAGCCAGAGTGAGCTGATAAATTCAATCAGGATCAGCAAGATCAATCCTTTCGCGATAACCTGACGATCCAGCAGACTACAGAGCATCGCCCCCATAGGCGCACCAACCACTACGACAGGTATGGCGGCAAGCCACCACTCTCTGATCTCTGGCGTAAAACCATCGATCACGAAAATATGCAGCAGAAAACCGACAATCGAATTCGATGCCATCAGAATCACTGAGGTGGGTGTTGAAATTTTTTCACTCACCCTGAATAACAGCACCATGACAGAGAAGGTAATGATGTCGATGCCGTTACCCACCAGACCAGACATCACACCGCCAACGAAACCTGCAAGAGCGATAATCCAAGACTCGTATCCACTCTCATCCGGCAGCCGGTCGTGGCAGAGTCGCATGCGGCGGTTCAGCATGAACAGCGTGACCGCAAAACTGGTAACCAGAAAGGTAAAACTCATCTTGATCATCGCAGATGAGAGCAACGGCGCCACCACTGCCGCACCCAGAATCATGCCAGGAATACCGGCGACGCCCGCCCAACGTATCACCCGCCATTCGACTCGTACGCCCATTGCGATGATCACCAGCGACGCAGCACTCATACCCACGCTCTGGATGGCCAATGAGAAAACTTTTGCGTCGGCTGGATCGATCTGCAACACTTTGGTAAAGACCGGGAAGGCGATTGCACCGCCACCTTCGCTGGTGGCGCCTGCGATAAATGAACCAAACACCATTGTCAGCGCCACTCGCCAGTGTTCCAGCGTGGCGGCAACAGCTGACTCTCCCCCGCCAAGCAGATACCATGCAGACCAGATGGCGATCGCCATCACACTATGAAATAAAAGGACTCGTCTGGAGATCAATGGCCTGGATTATCCTATTAAGAATAGGGTTAATAACATCTGAAAACGGATATTGTCATTCGAATCCTTTTCAAATTTCAGTTACCCTGCAATTCTATAGTCTCACTTCAAAGCAAGGCCTGTTTAACAAACATTCATCATCGTTAAAAAGACTGCAAATAGGGACCTGGTCCACCATTAATTGAGTCACGTATTTATATTGCCGAATCTATACCATTCATTTTTTATTTAGAGAGCCACATTGAATAACAACCTCAAGATAGGCGTTTTCGTGGACGCCGAAAATATCCGCTACAACGGCGGTTACCAACTTCGATACGATATTCTACGCCGCTTTGCCGCACGTTTTGGCGGTAATTTATTACGCATGAACACCTATATCGCCTTTGATCAGGAACGCGCAAAGGAGGACTATGAATACGCCAAACGGGCGCGTTCGTACCAGCAGATGGTACGGGATTACGGCTGGAAGATCATCGTTAAAATCGTACGCCGCTACACCGATGAAGAGGGCAATATCACAACCAAGGCCAATGCGGATCTCGATCTGGCGGTCGATGCCATGCTGCAGTCGGAAAAACTCGATCTGGTGCTGCTGGTCACCGGAGACGGCGATTTCCTGCAGGTGGTGACTGCCCTGCAGGACCGGGGCTGCCGTGTAGAACTGCTCGGTTTCCGCAACGTCTCCAAGGAACTGCAACGGCAGGTCGACGACTATTTTTCCGGTTTTCTGATTCCCGACCTGTTACCGATCTCCTATGAACCACGTAATGAGTGGGGCTCCCCCGGCTCCTGCGTCCGTGGCATCTGCTCGAAATGGTTTCCCGACAAAGGATATGGCTTTCTGCGCTTCATCAGGCGTATCGATCCGAACCTGTGGATTACGGATCCACGCGATGCGGAATCCCCCTATGAGAGCGTATTCTGCCATGCCAATGAGTTGGCCGACGGTGTCACTGACGAACTCCTGTCAAACCGGGAGAGCGTGCTCGAATTCTATATCGAGAAGAGTGATAAAGGCGACGGCATGGTTGCCAACAATGTTCGTCTGGTCCCCTCTTACGGAAATCATGGTCTATGACTTACGTCTGCTGACTCTACAGCAGTTGGGTGTGGTAGCGGCGGGGATTGTCTGACAGACGGACAATCGTCCCGCTGCGCAATTCGTAGTGGTTACGCCTGGCATCCTCGAAAAAAAGCCGCAGGGTTTCATGGACCACAGGGAAGGCAATCTCATCCCAGGGAATCTCCTGCTCAGCGAACAGAGCGACCTCCAGACTCTCACTGCCCGGTCCAAAGTCAAGATCCATCAGGCGGCTTTTGAACAACAAATAAACCTGGCTGATGTGAGGAAGATTGAAGAGAGTATACAACGCCTCCACCTCCACTCTGGCATTCGCCTCCTCCAGGGTCTCCCTGGCTGCACCCTCCTGGCTGGTCTCGCCGTTTTCCATAAAACCCGCAGGCAGTGTCCATAGCCCGTAACGGGGTTCGATCGCTCGACGGCAGAGCAGCACTTTGTCCTCCCACATCGGAATACAACCCACCACCATCTTGGGATTCTGATAGTGGACCGTCAGACACTCAGCGCAGATGTGCCTGGGCCGATTGTCTCCATCCGGCACTTTGATTTCCACTTCAGCTCCACACTGGCTGCAATACTTCATCGATCAACTCTCATATTTCTCCTGCTCCAACAGACCTTCGGCCAATTTTTCAAACCATTTAGTGCCCAATGGCACCTTCTATTATCACCTAATGACCCCAACCCCTGCGATTTTCCATACAAATAGTAATAGTAAGATATGCAATCCCCGAAGACTGCATCAGTTTTGCACACACCGCAAAAGCAACAATCAGCGGTCACTAACCGATAAAGAAAGCGAAGGTTAGATAATCGCCATAGCTCCCGGTAAAATCAGCCGGACTTCACACCGGAGATGGTCAGATCATGCAGGACAATACACCACAAACCACAGACCTCCAGGAGACTGTTGCTGCCATCGATTTGGGCTCCAACAGTTTCCACATGATTGTCGCCCGTGTTACCGACGGCAACCTGCAGGTCATCGACAAATTGCGGGAGATGGTGAGGCTTGGCGAAGGGTTGACCAAAACAAAGCAGCTTAAACCCGAGGTAGCAGAAAGGGCTATCGCCTGCCTTGAACGCTTCGGCCAACGATTGGGTTCTATCCCTTCTGAAAATGTCCGCACCGTCGGCACCAACACCCTGCGTCAGGTTAGTTCAGCAGACAATTTCCTGGCGGCCGCCCAGCAGGCACTGGGCCATCCCATCGAGGTCATTGCCGGCCGCGAAGAGGCCCGCCTGATCTATCTCGGCGTGGCTTACGGCCTTGCCGCAGGGGATGAACGCCGCCTGGTGGTGGATATCGGTGGCGGCAGTACTGAACTCATCATCGGTGAAGGTTTCACCACCCGCCAGCGCGAGAGCCTGCACATGGGCTGCGTCAGCATAAGCAGGAGATTTTTCAAAGACGGCCAAATCACCGCCAAGGCAATGAAAAAGGCAGAGCTTGCCTGCGCCATCGAGATCCGTCCTGTACGCACCTGGTTTCGCGACGGCAACTGGACTCTCGCCATCGGCAGTTCCGGCACCATCAAGGCGATCCGTAATGTGGTCCAGGAAGAGGGTTGGAGTGAGCAGGGCATCACCCTAAGATCTCTGGAAAAACTGCAAAAGGCAATGATTGCTGCGGGCAGTGTAGAAGCGCTCAACCTGAAAGGACTGACATCGGAACGGAAACCTGTCTTCTCTGGTGGCGTCGCGGTCCTCCTTGCAGTCTTTCGCCACATCGGCATCGAGCAGATGCAGGTCTCTGACGAGGCGCTGCGAGAAGGATTGATCTACGACATGGTTGGCCGCAGCCGCCACGAAGACACCCGTGATCGCACCATCAAATCTCTATCCAAACGCTACAATATCGATGCTGATCAGGCAGTGCGTGTCGAAGCCACTGCCCTGGCCTTCTTCAACCAAGTCATCAAAGCCTGGAAGATGGGCGACCCCCGCTATTCCAGCATGCTGAGTTGGGCCGCGCTTGTGCATGAGATCGGCCTCACCGTCTCCCACAGCCAGTTCAATAAGCACGGCGCCTATCTGCTGGAAAACTCCGACATGTCGGGATTTACCCGGCAGGAACAGTGCGTGATTGCCGCGCTGGTGCGGGGACACAGGCGCAAATTTCCCACCTCCACCTTCGAGGCTCTTCCCAGGGAGGTGGTGCTCTGTACAAAACAACTTTGCGTTCTGCTGCGTCTTGCAGTGCTGTTGCATCGCAGCCGATCAGCGGTAACCAAGCCGCACGCCCTGTTGGAGGTCGAGGGAAACCATCTGCTATTGGAGTTTCCAAAAGGCTGGCTGGAGTCTCATCCACTGACCCGCGCCGAGTTAATACAGGAAGCGAACTATCTTGAGGCCGCTGGCTTCGAACTCTCTTTCGAATAATCCAGAACAGGATCAGTAGACCTGATCAAACATAGCGGGTCATGCACCAGGAGGTTGCCGGTTCCACTCTAATTTGAACCGGCCTATTGTTTCGTCGCCCTTTCTGACAGCATTCGTCTCATCAGGGTCAACATCTCTTCGGGTGGTGTACCATGAGGCACCACTTTCGCCAGCTTCCCCCCCCGGTCGATAAAGTAAGTATCCGCCGAGTGATCCACGACATAGTTGGTCTCGGAGTGCTGCTCTACGATGCTGTAGGCTGCGCCATATTTCCCTGCGACCTCCCCCACGGCTTCCGGCAAACCTGTGACACCTAAAATGCTTGGATGGAAGTACTCTCCATACACCCTGAGCCGCTCCAGTGAATCGCGATTGGGATCAACGCTGATAAACAGCGGCTGTACCCCGGCAAGCTCATCCACAGTCAGTTCGTTCAGGGCCATGCTGAGAAAACCCAGACTCGTCGGGCAGATATCAGGGCACCAGGTATAGCCAAAATAGAGGATGACGACCTTACCCTGATAATCGTTCAGCGACACAGGCCCCAGATGCGATTCAAGCGCAAAATTGCCACCAACGGGTGTTGCGGAGATGGAGAGTTGTTCGTGGCTGGGTACGCTGTCAGACTGAGGGGCCCAGAACAGCGCCACCCATATCAGTAAACCGCTCAACAACACAATAACGCCCAGTAGGAAGATACGCTGCATGATGACTTCCGATTTTGGTATAGATCAAGCGGCTAATACGAATTAGTCACTATTCGCTTCTTTGCCCAATCAGCTTTGAGGCAGCCTGGACAGTTTCGGTATACAAAGTGAGCATATCCAGAAACTTCTCATTCCTTTCAATGATCACGTTCTCCTGCTTGATATCTTCATCCAGCGACTCATCAATCCTTTCAATCACTATTTCCACTTTTTCCAGCTGACGTGTCAGTCCCACAGATTGCCGCTGCAGGTCCACCGCAATAAAATGGAGTTGCATGGAGGAGACTGTCGGGTGTTGGTGGAGACGAAGCAGACGTTCGATGTCGCTCTGGGCGCGACTCATATGACGTTCGAATTCAAAAGAATCAAACTGCCTGAAACCTGCCTGATGACGCAGATTTCGTAGCTGAACCCGTAATGACGGGGCCAGTTTCCTCACTTGATCCAGCTGACTCTGCAGCTGGCGCAAATCGGCCGTATCAAGCAACTTTGTTTTCGTTCCACCATTGCTGGAGAAACGCTCATTGTCTGCCGGCGCGGCAATAACGACCGGCGACATCAGAGCAACTGCCAAGACAATCAGTAAAAGACCCTGTTTATACATATTCAATATCCGGGGAGCACCCTCAAACAGTTAAAAAATCCAACAAAACCCGAGTCACTCAAACTTCAGCCAAGTCCCCTTTCTCCTGCAACCAGCGCTTACGGTCAGGCGCGCGTTTCTTTGCCAGCATCATATCCATGACGCTGTTGGTGTTATCTCCTGACTCAATGGTCAGGCGCACCAGACGTCGGGTATCCGGGTGAATCGTGGTCTCCCGCAGCTGCAAGGGGTTCATCTCACCCAATCCTTTGAAGCGCTGCACGTTGACCTTGCCGCGTATCTTCTCCGCCTCTATCCTGTCGAGCACGCCCTGCTTCTCGTCATCGTCCAACGCATAATAGACTTTTTTGCCAACATCGATACGATAGAGCGGAGGCATGGCCACGTAGACGTGTCCCTCCTGAACCAGCTTTCTGAAATGACGCAGAAACAGCGCGCACAACAGTGTGGCGATATGCAGACCATCGGAGTCCGCATCCGCAAGAATGCAGACTTTGTCAAAGCGGAGCTTGGAAAGATCCTCGCTACCGGGTTCCACTCCGATAGCCACGGAGATATCGTGTACCTCCTGTGAGGCAAGAACCTCCGCCGGATCAACTTCCCAGGTGTTCAATATCTTTCCGCGCAATGGCATGATCGCCTGGAATTCCCGATCCCTCGCCTGTTTGGCGGAGCCACCAGCTGAATCACCCTCCACCAGAAAAAGTTCACTGCGGGAAGGGTCGACAGTACTGCAGTCTGCCAGTTTCCCCGGCAGCGCCGGTCCCTGAGTCACCTTCTTACGGGTCACCTTGCGTCCGGCGCGCATCCGGCTCTGTGCAGAGTTGATCGCAAGTTCAGCGATACTTTCGCCAAGATCGGTATGCTGATTCAGCCAAAGGCTGAAGGCATCCTTCACCACACCGGAAACAAAAGCAGCACACTCTCTGGAGGAGAGACGTTCTTTGGTTTGCCCGGAAAACTGCGGTTCCAGCAGTTTGGCTGACAGCACATAACTGACCCGTGCCCAGACATCATCCGGCGTCAGCTTGACACCTCTTGGCAGCAGATTACGGAACTCGCAGAACTCCCGGACCGCATCCGTCAGACCACTGCGCAGACCGTTAACGTGGGTGCCACCCTGGGCGGTGGGGATCAGATTGACATAACTCTCAGTCACCGCTTCACCGCCTTCCGGCAGCCAGACCACGGCCCATGCAACCGCTTCAGTGTTGGCCTCCATGTTGCCGACAAAGGCTTCACTGGGAATCAGCGTCTGACCAAGAAGCGCATCCAGCAGGTAATCCCGCAAACCGTCCTCATAGCACCACTCCTCCTGCTCACCACTCTTCTCATCGGTGAACCGAACATGGAGACCGGGGCAGAGCACCGCCTTGGCACGCAGCACATGGCGCAGCTGGCGCACAGAAAAACGCGGACTGTCGAAATACTTGGTATCGGGCCAGAAACGCAAACGGGTACCGGTATTGTTGCGCCCAACCTTACCCACCGGTTCCAGATCAGAGACCTTGGTGCCCCCCGCGAAGGCCATGTTGTACTCCTGGCCATCACGCTTCACCCAGATCTCAAGGTGTCGGGAGAGTGCGTTCACGACCGACACACCAACTCCATGCAGACCGCCTGAGAACTGGTAGTTTTTATTGGAAAACTTACCGCCCGCGTGCAGCTTGGTCAGGATTACCTCGACACCAGGCAGCCCCTGCTGTGGGTGTAGATCAACCGGCATGCCACGTCCATCATCCTGCACTTGCAGGGAACCATCTTTAAACAGCGTGATCTCGATCGACTCGGAAAAACCGGCAATCGCCTCATCGACACTGTTATCGATGACTTCCTGCGCCAGATGATTGGGACGGCTGGTATCGGTATACATTCCCGGGCGCTTGCGCACCGGTTCTAGCCCGCTGAGAACCTCAATATCGGAGGCGTCGTAGCTACCTGTCATAAAATATTTTGGGGCAAATCAAGTTTAAACTTGGAAATATACGAAGCCGGGAAGTTTACACATCCTGGTAGCCCGTGGCGAGGTTTCAATCCCGTATGGGTTGGCTTTATCTCTTTACCGTGTGGTCTAATAGTTGATATTCAATCCACACAAACATCCGTATATAGAGTCCAACCGTGCCGAGAAAAAAGAAGAGCCCGCCCCTGGAAGAGGCGCTGAGCGAGCTGGAATCCCTGGTCGAGACCCTGGAACAGGGCGACTTATCCCTTGATGAGTCACTGAAATCTTTCGAACGGGGGGTGGAACTGACACGTACCTGCCAGAAGGCGCTGGAGGCGGCGGAACAGAAAGTTCGTCTATTGGCCGGCGATTCCAATGACGCTGAATTGGAGCCTTTCCAACGTGACGAGTGAAACCCATCTTAAGGACTTCATGCAGTTCTGCCAGGCACGGGTGGAGCACGCCCTCGATCGCACTTTGCCGACGACCGGCACTACGCCCACTCTACTGCACGAAGCGATGCGCTATGCCGCCCTGGGAGGAGGCAAACGAGTCCGACCTGTACTCGTCTATGCTGCGGGACAGGCCACCGGCGTCAAGATGGAGCGGCTGGATGCCGCTGCCTGTGCGATCGAGATGATCCACGCATACTCACTTGTGCATGACGATTTGCCGGCAATGGATGACGATGACCTGCGCCGTGGGCGCCCCACCTGCCACAAAGCATTCGACGAGGCCACTGCTATTCTGGTCGGCGACGCATTGCAGACTCTGGCCTTCCAGATCCTTTGCACCGATAACACGCTGGAAGCAACTGCCGAAACCCGGCTGAAGATGGTGGAGACACTTGCCCGTGCGAGCGGTTCCAGAGGCATGGCTGGTGGCCAGGCACTGGATCTCGGTGCGACCGGACGCGAGCTGAATCTTACCGAACTGGAAAATCTGCATATCCACAAAACGGGCGCGCTGATCTGCGCCAGCGTCCGCATGGGCACACTATTGAATCCCGATCTCGATTCTGAAATAGTCCGCAAACTCAGCCACTTTGCAAAATGTATCGGGCTGGCATTCCAGATCCGGGACGATATCCTGGATGTGGAGGGGGACACCGAGACCCTGGGAAAAACCCAGGGCAAGGACCAGGCCCAGAACAAATCCACCTACCCTTCCCTACTCGGCCTCACAGGCGCCCGCGAGAAAGCGGAGGAGTTCCGACAGAATGCCTTACAGAGCCTGGAGGGTTTTGGCGAAGAGGCAGCACCGTTACGTTGGATCGCCGATTACATCATCGATCGAAATCATTAACTTGCACCCTACCCCTCTGCTTGGGATAATTGATCGTTTTACGCTGGCCGTCTTCCCAATGGGGAGGATACGGAAAAACCAGAGGTTCTGTCAGTTGTCCCTGAACGGGCGGCAGACTATCCTCCGACTTCCCGACTCAAGTATTTGCATGACTTCGCACTAGGTTGGCGAAGCAGGATCCCAGACATGGCAGAAAACACCCCTCACACCGGCACCCAGATTGCGGATGTCCAAAACAGCGAAGATACCCGCAGGATCGCCATAGATAAGGTGGGCATCAAGGATATCCGCCACCCGGTACGCATCAAAGATCGCAGTGAGGGCGAACAGCACACCATTGCAAACTTCAATATGTACGTCAACCTGCCCCACAACTTCAAGGGCACGCACATGTCCCGTTTCGTGGAGATCCTCAACAGCCACGACTACGAAATCACCGTTGAATCCTTCAAGGACATGCTGAAGGAGATGGCGGAGCGCCTGGAAGCCGAGTCGGGCCACATCGAGATGAACTTCCCTTTCTTCATCAATAAGACCGCGCCGATTTCCAATGTACAGAGCCTTCTCGACTACGATGTCACCCTGATAGGAGAGATCCACAGCGGTGTTCCCAGTATCGACATCAAGGTAGTAGTGCCGGTAACCAGCCTCTGTCCCTGCTCGAAAAAGATTTCCGATCGTGGTGCCCACAACCAGCGTTCTCACGTCACGATACAGGCACGTACCAGAGGATTTATCTGGATTGAGGAGATCATCGAAATAGTTGAGCAGGAGGCATCATGCGAACTCTTCGGACTACTCAAGCGACCGGATGAGAAACATGTCACCGAGCGCGCTTATGATAATCCAAAGTTTGTCGAGGACATGGTTAGGGACGTGGCGGTGCGCCTCAACAATGAGGACCGCATCAGTGCCTATATCATTGAATCGGAGAACTTCGAATCGATCCACAACCACTCGGCCTATGCACTGATCGAGCGGGACAAGACGGCGGGTAGTTAGCAACCGGCAAATCGTAGGCCGGTTCAAGCTTGCGGAACCGGCAGCACGCCCGATCCGCAAGCTTGATCGGGCCTACAGCTCATAAATCTGCCATTTAGATTTATCTGTTAATACTTGCTGTGCAACAGCAATACCGCCCCCTGATCCTCCATCTTCACCCGGCTGAGGAAACTCATACCCAACAATACCCGGCGCGGACTCTCCCCTTCGATAACAAACCCTCGTACCTGGTTCAGCCTGATATCCCCCACCTGCACCCGATCCAGTATCACTTCATAGGCCGGTGTTATGCCGGATGCCGTACTGACCGAAATACGCTTGCCATCCAGCTTATATGAGACCCCCAGGCGCTTGGCAACTCCTGAATTCATGGCCACCGCCGACGCCCCCGTATCGACCAAAAAGTGCACGTTACGGCCATTGATGCTGCCTACCGTCGAGTAACTGCTGTTCAGATCCCGCTGGATCCTGGCGGTGGTCGTTTCCGGTTTGCTGAATTGGCTGGAGACATGACTGCCGAGCCGGTATATCTGCCGCTCTCCATCCACCTCTATCACCGCCTCACGGCTGTCCGCATCGATCAAGACCACGCCCTCCGGCGAAGGCTTATCGAGCTTCAGCAGACGACGGGTACCGTCGATGGTGACCATTGCCTTGTTGGAAAAAAGCGCCTCGATAGTAATCCTGTCAACCGCGATGGCTGCCACAGGAAACAGTATGGCAATCAGCAGGAAGGCCAGCCGTCTCAGCATCAGACAAGCCCCGAAATTCGGATCAACTGCATCACCAACAGTGCGAAGATGCCTGCCACCACATCATCCAGCATGATGCCCAGTCCTCCGCCCACCTTACGGTCGATGGCGTTGATGGGCCAGGGCTTGAAAATATCGAAGAGGCGAAACAGTACAAACCCGAGCAGCAGCCACTGCCAACCTGCGGGCGCCATAATCATGGTAATCAGATATCCGACAATCTCATCCCAAACGATACCGCCATGATCGTGTACACCGAGATCGCGGGAGGTTCGCTCACAGAGCCAGATCCCCACCACGAACATCAGCGACACAGTAACCAAATAGGCGGTCAGTGCCAGTGGAGCCAACAACAGATAGATCGGGACTGCGGCCAAGGTGCCGAAAGTACCCGGCGCAAAAGGCATGGCGCCGCTACCAAAACCAAAAGCCAGCAGATGTACCGGGTTACGCAGATTGGGGGCGGGGTTGGCGGTTGAGTCAAACATCGGTAAAATGATCAAATCCTGCGGCAGGTGGTTGCCAAAGGGTACCATCCTCCCGCTCGCAGCGCAGTCCGGAGTCCGCTTCAATGCGGCCGACCACTGCTATCGGCAAAGCCAGGCGGCCACTAATCGCCTCCACCTCATGCAGCCTTTCGGAAGGCAAAGTGAAGCAGAGCTCATAATCATCCCCCGCGGCCAACGGCAGCGACCATCCATCCGTTTCAGCAACAACCTCTGCCACCGGCAACGACAGGGGGAGCTGTGAGAGATTCAATCTGCCACCCACTCCACTAGCCTGCAGGATGTGTCCGAGGTCGGCCAGGAGTCCGTCGGAGATATCGATGGCGGCGGTGGCTCGCCCACGCAGTTCAAGCCCCATCCCAATGCGGGGTTCCGGACGTTCCAGCCGTTGTACGACATCACGCAAGTCAACGGTTTTCAGCAACCTGTGCCCCTGCTTTGCGGAGAGTGCGAGGCCGGCATCTCCAAGGTTTCCGGTGACGCAGATCAGGTCATCCGGATGAGCGCCGGATCGGGTCAATGCACTGCCCGAGGGCAAAAAACCCTGGGCCTGAACCGTGATGGAGAGCGGTCCGCGGGTAGTGTCTCCGCCGATGAGTTGCACACCATAGCATTTCGCCAACGCTGAAAAGCCCTTGCTGAACGCCGCCAGCCAGTTGCTGTCTACTGCGGGCAGAGTCAGGGCCAATGTCACCCAGGCGGGTTGCGCTCCCATCGCTGCCAAATCGCTGAGATTGACCGCCAGCACCTTATGACCTAACGCTTGCGGATCCACATCGGGAAAAAAATGCACGCCGGACACGAGAGTATCCACAGTGACCGCCAGCTCATGCCCCGGAGGCAACTGCAACAGGGCACAGTCATCACCGATGCCAAGCACCACGTCATCACGGATGGCCGAAGGTTCGGAAAAATAGAGTCGAATCAGATCAAATTCGGATAAGGCCATGTTTTTTCAATAGCTTATTGCGGAAGAAGGCCTGCCTATCGAAACAATATCAGTGTAGCTTGCACAGCTTGGAATGCAGATTACGGTGATAGGTATCACCGGTGCAATCCTGATGCTGACATTTGCCATCCTGGCACTCAGGTAGGGTATTGCAAAACCGGGCAGCAAGCAGGATGAGATCTGAGGAGCCTGACTCAGGCCTTTTTTGCCTTCATCTCCACCTTGCGGATCTCTTTGGCCACTTTATCCAATACACCATTGACGAACCGGTGGCCCTGCTCCGCTCCAAACACCTTGGCCAATTCCACCGATTCATTGATCACCACCCGATAGGGCACCTCCGGGTGATAGTTTAATTCATAGACACCGAGCCGCAACACCGCCCGCTCTACTGGATCGACGCTTTCGATAGCGCGATCGAGGGCAGGCTTCAGCAGTTCATCCAACTCAGTCAGGTGTCTGGGGACACCGTGCAGCAGATCCTGAAAATAGGGCACCTCAAAGCTTTTGACATCCTGCTCCGCCAGAAACTGCTCCACAATAGCACCGACATCCTGGCCTGCCATCTGCCACTGGTAGACGGCCTGAACCGCATGCCGGCGCGCCTGGCTGCGTTTGCGGCTCATGCCCCGATCTGACGAAACAGATTCACCATCTCGATAGCAGAGAGCGTCGCTTCGGCACCCTTGTTGCCTGCCTTGGTTCCCGCTCGCTCGATGGCCTGCTCGATGGTGTCGACCGTCAATACTCCGAAGGCTATGGGGACGCCGTGTTTCAGGCTGACCTGAGACATCCCTTTCACACACTCGCCGGCCACATATTCAAAATGGGGGGTGCCGCCACGAATCACTGCACCCAGCGCGATGATGGCATCATATTCACCCTTTGCGGCGATCTTCTCCAGTAATACCGGCATCTCAAAGGCGCCGGGCAGTCTGACCAGCGTAATATCATCCTCAGACGCGCCGTGGCGTTTCAGGGTGTCAATCGCCCCGTCCACCAGACTCTCCACAACAAAGCTGTTGAAACGCGCAGCCACTACACAGAACCGCGCATTCTCAATCGTCAGTGCGCCTTCAATGGTTTTGATGGTCATGTTCTTTACCCTGAAAAATAGATCTATTATCAAAAACGCGCGCTCGCGTTCCAGCTAGGATTAACCCGACATCATAATAGGCCATCTTCAGGGCTTCAAAAATGCCCCTGATCAAGGCGTGACTCGCAGCCAATGGCGATTCCCTTGGCAAGAGGCACAACGCGGAGCAGGGGCATTCTTGAAGCCCCTATCCGATTACTATAAAAATCAGGCCTTTGTGTGCTGGCCGACAGCACACAAAGGCTGAAGATGACCCATTATGGTGCCGGGTTAATAGTTATTCACAATCGACGTATTCAACCACTTCCATACCGAAACCGGAGAGGCCGTGGATACTCTTCGGCGCACTGAGCACACGCATCTTACGCACACCCAGATCAGAGAGAATCTGCGCGCCGACACCGTAGGTGCGTAGCTCCTTGCTATTGTCGTGCTTACCGAACGACTCGCCTTCCGGCCTCTGCAGCTGCAGCTCCATCATACGCTGCACGATCTCCCGGGCGGTGTCGTGATTACGCAGCACCACGATCACGCCTTGCCCCGCTTTACTCACCTGTTTCATGGCATTTTCAAGTGGCCAACCACAATCACCACCGGTTGAACTGAACAAATCACACAAGCTGTTCTGCATGTGAACGCGAACCAGTGTCGGCTTATCCGGTTTCGGATGCCCCATCACCAGCGCCAGATGCAGCTCGTTATCCACCATATCCTGATAGGCAACCAAGCGGAAATTGCCGTGCTGGGTGGGAAATGCACATTCGCTGACCCGCTCCACTGTATGCTCATTTTTCACCCGATACTGGATCAGATCGGCGATGGTGCCGATTTTCAGATCGTGCTCTTGAGCAAACTTCTCAAGATCCGACCGGCGCGCCATGGTCCCGTCGTCGTTGAGAATCTCCACGATGACGGAAGCGGCGCGGAAACCCGCCATGCGGGCCAAATCACACCCCGCTTCGGTATGACCGGCACGTACCAGCACACCACCAGGCTGCGCCATCAGCGGAAAGATATGCCCTGGTTGCTCAATATCCTGAGGTTGTGCGTCCTCTGCCACAGCAGCCAAAATAGTGGTAGCCCGATCAGCGGCCGAGATACCAGTGGTCACCCCTTCGGCGGCCTCAATAGAGACTGTGAAATTGGTCGCAGCCAGCTCATCGTCAGTGGGCACCATCAGGGGCAAGCGTAACTGGCTGCAGCGCTCTTTCGTGAGCGTAAGGCAGATCAGGCCGCGGCCGTAACGAGCCATGAAATTGACCGCATCCGGGGTCACAATCTCGGCAGCCATAATGAGATCGCCCTCGTTCTCACGATCCTCATCATCCATGATGACAACCATCTTCCCCTGTTTCAGGTCGGCAACGATTTCTTCTGTAGTATTAAGGGACATATATCCAGTCTTGATTATTGGCAAAGCGAACAGGCAATTGTAACAGAGGCGGGATTAACAACAAACGCTGTCAAACCAAGTTTATGCGTTTAGCGGATAAAACCCCGTTCCAGCAACAACGCTTCGGTGACACCCGATGCCGCTGATTCAGACGCCTTCTCTCCGAGCACCAGCCGTTCGAGGTAGCGGGCGATCAGGTCGACCTCCAGGTTCACTTCATGCCCCACCTGAATCCCTTCGAGGGTTGTCTCCTTCAGGGTATGAGGGACGATATTGAGATCGAAGCGATTTCCGTCAATGCCGTTCACCGTCAAGCTGGCGCCATCAACGCAAATGGAGCCTTTGTGGGCGATATATTTTGCCAGCGCTTTGGGTGCCTCAATGTCAAAACGGATGGATCGGGCATCCTCCCGGCGACCCAGCACCTTCCCAACACCATCCACATGTCCGCTCACCAGGTGGCCACCGAGACGAGAGTTCAGGGTCAAGGCCTTCTCCAGATTCACCGGACTCCCCGGCTTGAGATTATGGAGCGTAGTCAAGGAAAGTGTCTCACGGGAGACATCCGCCCGAAAGCCATCCCCAGTCAACTCGACCACCGTCAGGCAGACACCGTTGGTGGCGATACTGTCGCCAAGAGCAACGTCAGCCAAATCCAACTGCCCAGTGTGGATGTATAGGCGTACGTCTCCGCCTTTAGACTCCTGGCCAGCAAGTGTGCCGATCGATTGTATGATACCCGTAAACATATTGATTTCGCTCTGAATTCTAATGGCGATATAACGGTTTGGCAGTGATACGGATCTCTTCGCCCACCTGACGCAAGTCGGTGATATCGAGTTCTAAGCGATCCTCCATCTTCTCCAGACCCGGCAGATGGAAGAGTCCTCTCGCCCCATCTCCCATGATATGAGGTGCCACATAGATCACCAGTTCGTCGATCAGCTGCTGCTCCAGCATAGCACCGGCCAGCACAGCGCCTGACTCAAGCATCACCTCATGCAGTTCCCGCGCTGTGAGCTGCGCCATCACTGCAGTCAGGTCCAGCACATCGTCCCGGGGCATCACCAGCACCACCTCGGCTCCCGCAGCTTCCAGGGCAGCTGTCTGCCGGGGATGGTCATCACTACCCAGTATCAGTGTTTTTCCCGGCAGGGACAGCATCTTGGCATTGGGTGACATCTCCAACTGCGGGTCCAAGACGACCCTCACCGGATGCGGCGTCTGCAGCCCCTCATCCAACCCCAGCTCTTGTGAAGTCAGCCGAACATTCATCGAAGCATCGTCGGCAAGCACCGTGGAAATGCCGGTCAGAATCGCGCTGCTGCGGGCGCGCAACAGATGCACATCATGGCGAGCCGCAGACGAGGTGATCCACTTGCTCTCACCACTGGCCATCGCCGTACGCCCATCCAGACTCATGGCCAGCTTACAGCGCACGTAGGGTTTGCCGTGACGCATGCGCTTGATAAAACCCGGATTCAACGCCTCGGCCTGGAGCTGCATCAGCCCCGCTTCAGCAATTATTCCTGCCTGCTGCAACTGCGTTAGCCCCTGCCCGGCGACTTGAGGATTGGGATCTTCCATGGCAGCTACAACACGAGTGACACCCGCTTCGATCAGTCCATCTGTACAGGGTGGGGTACGCCCATGATGGCAACAGGGCTCCAGTGTGACATAAGCCGTCGATCCCGCGGCCCGCGTACCCGCCATGGCGATAGCATTGCGTTCAGCATGAGGCTCTCCGGCGCGGCGATGGTAGCCTTCACCGACAATCTCATCCCCCTTCACCAACACACAACCAACCCTGGGATTGGGATGGGTGGTATAACGTCCCCGCTCCGCCAGACGAATCGCTCTGGCCATATAGAGGTGGTCGCTGCCGCTACTCATTTGTCCTTTTTATCGCGACTTAGAAGATCCATCTGCTGTCTGCGCGCCTCTGGACCAGGCTGGCTCTCCAGGCGGTCAATCTCCTCCCGGAAAGCGTTAACATCCTCAAATTTGCGGTAGACGGATGCGAAGCGCACATAGGCAACCTGGTCCAGCGTCTTCAGTTCATCCATGACCATCTCCCCGATTTGCAGCGACGCAACTTCTCGTTCTCCACTGGCGGTTAACTTGCGGGTGATATGGTTGATTGCCGCCTCCACCTGTTCAGTGCTGACTGGGCGCTTCTCCAGCGCCCGCATCATGCCGGAACGCAGTTTACGACCGTCGAAGGGCGTGCGGCTGCCATCGTGCTTGACGACTCTGGGCAGGTTCAGCTCCGCGGCTTCATAAGTGGTGAACCGTTCCTGGCAGACTGCACACTGACGACGACGTCGAATCTGATCGCCATCTCCCGCGAGGCGGGAGTCTATGACCTTGGTATCCTGTGCTCCGCAAAAAGGGCAGCGCATGGAGGGATTAGGGCCGAGGGCCGAGGGCCGGGGGCCAAGGAAATATATTGCGCAATATCATCATTATCTAACCTTGGCCCTATTATTCAAGCGTAGACCGGGTATTTTGCGCAGATAGCCAGAGCCTTCTCCTTAACCCCATCAATCACTGCCTGATCTCCACGACTATCGATTACGTCGCACATCCAGCCCGCAAGTTCAGCAGCATCGGCCTCATCGAAACCCCGGGTGGTGATAGCCGGTGTACCGACCCGGATACCCGAAGTCACGAAGGGGGATTGAGGGTCGTTCGGCACTGCATTCTTGTTGACGGTGATGTTCGCAGCACCCAGCCAGGCATCCACATCCTTGCCGGTCAGACCTGCCTCAATGAAGCTGACCAGAAACAGATGGTCATCGGTACCCTTGGAGACCACATCGTAGCCGCGATCCATAAAAACCCGGGCCATCGCCCGGGCATTTTTAATCACCAGGCCCTGGTAGGCTTTGAATTCGGGCTCCATCGCCTCCTTGAAGGCCACTGCCTTTGCGGCAATCACATGCATCAGGGGACCACCTTGAATGCCGGGAAAGACCACTGAATTCAGTTTCTTTTCTATCTCTGCGTTGGCCTTTGCCAGAATCAGGCCGCCACGGGGGCCTCGCAGGGTTTTGTGCGTGGTCGTAGTGGTCACATCGGCAATATTTACCGGACTCGGATAGTGGCCGGCTGCAATCGGGCCAGCAACATGCGCCATATCAACGAACAGATAGGCGCCCACCTCATCGGATATATCACGAAAACGCTGCCAATCGACAACGCGGGAGTAGGCGGAAAAGCCTGCGATAATCATTTTTGGCTTGTGCTCACGGGCAAGACGCTCGACCTCTTCATAATCGATCTCACCGGTCTCGGGGTTGAGACCATACTGAACGGCATGGTAAAGCTTGCCGGAGAAATTAGGCTTGGCGCCGTGAGTCAGGTGGCCTCCATGAGCCAGGCTCATGCCAAGTACGGTGTCGCCTGGCTGGCAGAGCGCCATATAGACCGCCGCGTTGGCTTGAGAACCGGAGTGAGGCTGGACATTCGCGTAGTCCGCATCAAACAGCGCCTTGGCACGATCAATGGCCAACTGCTCGGCAACATCCACATTCTCACAACCGCCATAGTAGCGTTTGTAGGGATAGCCCTCGGCATATTTGTTCGTCAGCACACTACCCTGAGCCTGCATGACGCGGGGACTGGTGTAGTTTTCAGAGGCGATCAGCTCGATATGCTCTTCCTGGCGCGTCTCTTCGGCTTGCATTGCCGACCACAACTCATCGTCATACCCTTGGATTTGCATGTTCTTGTTAAACATCAGGCCATTTCCCCGCCAATAAAAAACGAATTAATATAGCAAAAAAAAGCAAACCGGTCTCTAAACCAGTTCACTTGCTCTAAGAGACAGAAAAAGATTTTCACTCTCTGCAGAAAATCACAGTTTTTCCCTTTACGGCTGTTGCCTTAGCCGTTATTTTAACGGGGATAATAATTACATTCATCTGCTTGGCACTTTTGAAGTAAAACTTAAGGGGTATTTTCCATGCGTCGTGTATCGGCAAAGACCATTCTGCTCTTTCTCTTGGCGCTGCTCTTCATTCCGATCCAGGCACCTGCCGTCGAATTGAGCATGGGCGAAGCGATCAACAAGGCTGGCCGGCAGCGCATGCTGACCCAACGGATCATCAAGACCTATTGCCAAATGGGGCAGGATATCCGCTATCGCATCGCTAAAAAACAGCGCAAGGCTTCACTTGATCTCTTTGCTGCGCAACTGGCCGAGTTGAAAAAATTCAAGGTGAACAGCAGCGTCACCCAAGCGTTAGAGACGGTCTCCACACTGTGGGCTCCTTTTCACCAGCTCGCGGCAGTCAAGCCCAATCGCACCTCTGCCAAAGCAGTACGCCAGGCCGGGGAGGAGCTGCTAAATGCATCACACCGTGTTGTTGTGTTGCTCGAGACCGCTTCCGGCACGTCCACCGGGAAATTGGTCAATATGGCCGGACGCCAGCGCATGCTATCCCAGCGCATGGCCAACCTATATATGCTGCGCAGCTGGAAATTCCAACAACCACTCTACGAATCCGATTACAAAAAGGCGGTAGCAGATTTCGACAGCGCACTGCAGCAGTTAAGGTCGGCTCCAGAGAACACACCCGAGATAGATCAGGCACTGACGGGGGTAAAGGAGCAATGGGATTTATTCAGCCTTGGCAATAACCTGGAGGACGGCAATTTTGTTCCCTCTCTGGTCAGCCGTTCACTGGATAAGATTCTCGTCGCAATGAATAAGATTACCGGCATGTATGCGGCATTGATGTAGGTATAAAACCGGATTGATCTGCCTCGGCAGACCGGCACTTCGCTCTACAGAAAATCAAACATCCCTGAAGAGAGAAGAAAATTTCTCCATCGCAGCATTCAGTTCGTGATTTTCCACGAAATACTGCCGGGAGTTCAGGGACATCTGCGTCCACTCATCCTCATCACTGTGCAGATGACCTACTTTCCCGGCAAGATCTGATATCTCAGAACCGGCAAAGCCCAACTGCTTCCGTTGCACGAGATCATCAGGATCGAAAGTTGTGACGATAGGCAGTCCCTCGCTCCAGGCCTCGATAAAGGTATTGGGAAAACCTTCAAAGGAGGAGGTACAACATAGAATTCTGGCATTTGCGTAGAAATCCCGAATCCTGTCCCGCTCGACCATACCGCAAATATTGACGTTCTCCGCCTGCTCCGCCGCATCAAGTACGCTACGCGCATACTCGGAGTCTCTGTTGGGTTTTCCCAGAACATCATAGGTGATTTCCGGTGTTTTGGCCGCCATTTCAAGCAGGAACTCCAGGCGTTTCTCCTCACTTATCCGACCAACCCAGATCACCCCTTTGCGTTCATGAAAATCCTTGGGCGCCGATTGTTCCGCAGGCAACAGATCGGGACAGGGCATAGGCAACACGGTTGAGGTCATGCCAAAAGCATCCAGCAAAGCCACACCCTGTTTTTCAGTCTGCACAATCAAATGGTCCGCCAACTCCAACCCTTTCTTGTAGAGGTACTTCTCTCTGAAGGAGTCCAGACAGGGTAGATTTGGCTGACAATCAGCGTCGCTGGCAGAGGAGAAGATGAATTTCTTATGGTTCCGCTTACACCACAAGGCAACCTGGCCAGTTACATACTCGGCGCCATTTTGATAGTAGACATCGGCATCAGCACGCTTGAGTGCAGCATTGAGACTGCTCCAACGCGGGTGGAAAAAACGCAGCCCGGGAAGACCCTCGTCCTTACGACACAGCTTGATGAGCCTAACGCCATCAATGACAAAGTCCTGTTCCTGACCCTCATCCCAAGTAATGATCGAGACGTCGAAACCCTTCTTCTGCAGCCAGAAAGCCATCATGCTGGTCTGACGCTCAACGCCACCCACATGCCCGGCGCTCCCGCCTGATATAGCGCCATAGGCATTGTGCGCCACGAGAGAAATTTTTATTGTCATTCCAGACACTACACGAACCTTAGGATTCAGACTGATAGACGAAGTATTTGAGGGGAATTCCTTGGGGAAAACCTTCCTTAACCGCTACCAACTATTTTAATGAGGGCAATAATCTCGCCACGCAAACCAATACTATAAATAACCATGATAGCGCCGAACACAATCACGAGCATCGACCCGACCGTCACAAAGGCACTAACTTCAAGCCTGCGCTTCATCGCCACACTACTGGTCCAGACTCTGGACACCTGGCCAAGCACGGGTATTTGCGTCCCTTTCCTGAGCAATGTCGTATCGTAATAGACTGGTTTGAACTGCGCGATAAGAAATGCCAACCCCCCACCGGCAGCGAGACTCAACACCAGGATGACTACGCTGAAAATCACCCGCTTGGGGCCGGCGGGAACCAACGGAACCTTTGGTGGATCAATTACCCGAAACTTTACATTGTCACCCGCCTCGTCTGCCTGTTCCGACATGCGGGCAGATTCCAGGCGCTGCACCAACTGCTCATAGGTTTCTTTGTTGATGCTGTAATCTCGATTGAGCTTCTTCAGTTCAGCCTCTACCTGTGGCAAGGTATCCAGCTTTTCCCTCAGTGCTTTAATTCTCTTTTCATATTCGTTCGTTCTGACGCGAATCCCTGTTAAGGTAACTTCTGATTGGCGATAAGCCAGTTTCAACTCCTCCACCGCGATCGAGGTTACATTAACGTCGGAATCGCCGGCAGCTTGACTCTCCTGAATTTCCCTCTCTTGTTTCCTCAGCTCAGCTATCGTCTGCCTTGCCTCCTTAACATCCGGATGGGCTTCAGTGTATCTCAGAAGAAGGTCATCGAGCCTTTTTTCCATGGCCAGAATACGCTGTTCACCTGGGGTCGTAGCCACTGACAAACGCCCTTCTGCCTCCCGGCGTTGTCTCTCATCCCTCTCGGCGGCTTCGTATTGGCGCCTCAACTCGTCACGTCGAATCCTGGCCTCTTTCAGCTCCAGATTGAGATCCTGCAAAGTAACCCGCACCTCTTGCAGTCTCGCAAAAACACCACCATCCTGGCCTGGCAAGGTATCGATATACTTTCTTTTGAAATCGGTCAGCCGATTCTCAGCCTCAATAAGCCGGGATTCATACTCCCTGATCTGTTGTTCCAGAAACCTTTGAGCCGTATCCGACTCAATCCGGGTATCGCCCAGTGCTGACTCCACAAAGATATTCAGCAGTATTTCCACTACCTTTTTGGCAATATATGGATCCTGGGCAGCATAGCCAATAGTGTAGAAATTCTGCCGTTTTTGAGTCTCAATCGATATCTCACTTTTAAGCTTTTCAAGCAGGCGCTCTTTCTCTGCCACGGTTGTAGCATCATGATCCATGTCCGTTTCGCGCATCACCTTTTCAAGGTTTTTCCGGCTCAAGAGCGTACGGGTCATCAACTGAAGCCGTTGCGCAAGATTGGTCTCCACTGCCAGCCCTTTCAATAGGGGACGCAGAACCGTTTCTGTATCCACAAAAACCCTGGCATTCGACTCGTACTTGTCGGGCATGACAAAAACTGCGGCCCAGCCGACAATAGCAATCAGCCAGGCTGCGATCATCGCATACCAGCGATACCGCCATGCGGAGCGAATCTGATTCTTGATGATATTGATTAAATCTTTCATGACATGAGTATCTAGGGGTCTCTAATATCCTAATTTCCAGATTCCGTTCATCGGTGCGAGAAAATTTTTCCTTGCATAGATAGAACGCAACCCGGTTCCATGGGTAATCACAGGGATGGATGACCAGCCATTATTAGCATTCCGTAACAGCCGGTTTCTTTCGCCAGCTACCGGCACAGCCCTGCCCATCAAACCGCTACATGATACAGATGCATCGACCCAGTTACCAATGCGCCTGTAAAGAAAGGTGACAGTCATTGCAGAAAGGGAATATCAGCGTATGCTTATACATTTTTCTGCTTGATATCATAGAGCTACCTTAATCCAAAGGTGGCCAAGTCATTAGACTTAGACCGACACGGAAACGATGTAATCGCCACCGACTACCATTTTTATTTGAGCAGGATTTGAATTGTCCGGTTACTCACGCTCAGGGCAGTTGCTTGAGCTTTTCATAATGACATTGAGTACCTGTTGTTTGTTATGGATGCCCAAGTCATCGGCAGTAAAAAGGAAATACTTTAGGCATTTGGACAAATGCAGCTAAAATCTCCCACGTCCATGGGATTACCTCACCGCTTTGTGAATTTTTCAAAGAGTTTGGAGCGAGATCCCCAAAGACAGCCAATATTCAAAGATGTCCAAAAGTAGCATCCTGAATATATGAGAAAAAGACATTTTGCCCACTCGCCGAACTTCGCCTAGGCCCAGATCAGCAATTCTCCGTTGGCTCAAAAAGCATAGTAGAAATTGTGGGGGTCTTGCGCACTCGAACTTGGTGAGGGGGTGAGGGATAGAGATCCTCTCTCGGCAGATTCGCTGCGTCCAATAAATTCACTTCTCAGCGCATTCCATGCAACGCGTATTCGCCGGGTCAACGGAAAGCCGACGAATGCCTATCTCTTCGCCACACACAAAACAGTATCCGTACTCGCCTGATTCAATGCGACGCAAGGCACCTTCGACCTTCAAGAGATGAGACTGACGTCGCCTGGATGCTTCCAGTGCCATTTGCTGTGCCTGCATGGCATCCATGCGAGAAAGCCTGCCAACTCTTGCCTGATCAAGTTCCAAGGGTTTGTTTGTCTCCTTGAATGTTTCCTCCAGTTCCTGGAGCTCAGATCTCAGACGAAGAAGGTGTTGTCTGATTTGCTCCATCTCTTCTTCGGTCATTGGTCACCACTACAATTGTTATCGCTGCTGACGCACTGGTCAGGCAAGCCGCAACTGCGCCAAAGAAGCGATCGCATCTCCCCCACTTATGTCCGGAATGATAGTCAGTTCGAGCACAGTAACCGCCGGCAGCTCGACAAGATGCTCTTCCGTCTCGCTGGTTGCAGCCTGGGGACTGAAGTTCCACTGCTGCCGTACGATTTCCTGAAACGACTGCCCGCCATCCGGCGACCAACGCAAGACGTACTCTTGCGTTCGCTCAATGCGGGTTTCCACAAAGTTCAACCAAATCTGCCGGAGGCTTTGCGGGTCGGCGAAGAGAAGCCGGATCGTCTGCTTTCCTGGACCTGCAGCACGCCACCCAGAGGCACGGCCGGGCAGCAATGCGGACTCAATTGGATGCGAGACGTCCTCCGAGGTGATCTCCACCTCCGCGAGTCCTTCCAGATTCAACCAATTCAGGTCAGGAGATAGGGTTTCTTGCTGAACTGAGGTGATGATTCGTTTGCGCATCGTTATGCCTTCTGATCTCAAGCCAGGGAAACTCCCTGTGCCTTACAGCTAAATAAACAGATGTAGCGATCCGTATATCGTGGCACCTTGATTGCCTTGAAAAATACCCTGGTGGAAATATCTTACGTGGCATTCAAATTAAGAGAGAACCGGGTACTAAAGAATCACTTGCATTTTTTCTTCAGTTCATTACGCCGCTTGGATCCTTTCTTCAATTGCAGGGTGACAATTTTCAGTTCCGTTGATAAGCGTTTCTTTTTTGTCGGATTATTTTCGTTACTCTGTTTTTTCTCTAATTTCTTCTTTTTCTCCTTTAGCTTATTCAACAGTTCGTCTATTTCGTCACACTGGGCAGTTTTCTTCTTTTCTGCCTTCTTCAAGAAACCATTTAAACTGTCCAGCAACTTTTCTATACCCATCACAAATCTCCCGTTCTCAGATTCTCTTAAAGGCTATATCTTCCACAATCTGCGCAATGATACACTTGAATTATTACAAAATGTTTACGCCTCTATCGCTTCAAGTGAAATGACACTCTTGGCCATGCGTTTGGAGAAATAGTAGATGCGCTTCTGTTTTTCGATGATATCGACTTCAATGGTGTAAGCCGGAATACGGTTGGGCTCTTCGGCCACCAGCCGTTCCGCCTGATGGGCGGCCGCTGAGTCAGTCATTTTGGTGATCTCCTCTTTCATGGCTGTCACAACCTGTGCGGCTTCCTCACTATTCTGGGAAACTGCCTGTACCGCTGCTTTGAAAGCCTTGGTAACCACTTCATGAAAACCCAAAAGAACCTCGCGGGTCGGTTCACTGATTGAAAATCCTGCATTTATCCGGTCAAAGCCCAAACCCACCAGATTGGTTTCAATCGTATCACCTATGTTCTCTAGATCGCTCACAGCTTCCATGAGCTTGAGAAACTCCTCGGTCTGCTGATCCGATAATGACCGCTTACTGATACGTCCCATGTAGTCGATGATTTGCTCGTAGAGGATATCCACTTGGTCATCCAGGTCACGGACAGCGGACAATGACTCTTTATTGCCAGTGATGATGGCCGGCATAATGCTATCCAGCATCTCTTGTACGCGCTCTCCCATATGCAGCACTTCCAAACGAACCCGGCCTAAGGCAAGTGAAGGCGTTGTCAGCAACTCTTCATCAAGGTATTTGGCGCTGACCAGCAGATCCTCCTCCTCCAGCGTGCTGTCTGGAATCAACCACTCAACCAGACGGGCGATCTGGGTGGTAAAGCCGATAAAGATCAGTGTATTGGCAATATTAAAAATGGTATGAGCATTGGCGATCTGACGAGGCGTTTCCGCACCAAGACGATCCACACCGGAGAGTTCCGGATGAACCGGCGACAGCGCGGTGACCCAATTGGCGAGATGGTCTATAAACAGCACCCATATCAGTACGCCCGCAATATTGAACAGGACATGCACTACGGCTGCACGGACTGCTTCTCTGGGTTTGCCAATGGAGGCCAGCATGGCTGTGATGCAGGTTCCGACATTCGCACCAAACGCCAGGGCGATACCTGCCGGAAGCGTTATAAACCCCTGGCTGGCCATGACGATAACAATACCGGTGGTAGCAGATGAGGACTGTATCAGCCCGGTAAAGGCCGCCGCCACCAGGATACCGACCAGGGGATTTTCCATCTGAATCATCAGGTCAAGGAAAGGCTGATAGGTACGCAGTGGCTGCATGGCATTACTCATGACGCTCATGCCGAAAAACACCAGCCCCAATCCCATGAGCATAGTGCCATACTGTTTTATTTTGTCCTGTTTGGAGATGAACAGCATGCTGAATCCAACGCCGACCATCAGCAATGCGGCCTTGGTCACTTTGAAGGCAACAATCTGAGCCGTGATCGTGGTGCCAATATTGGCGCCCATGATCACCCCGACAGATTGCGACATGGACATCAGCCCTGCGGTGATAAATCCAACTACCAGTACGGTGGTAACGGATGAGGATTGAATAATTGCAGTCACGAACGCGCCCGTCGTGGCACCCATGAAGCGATTGGTGGTCAACTTGGCCAGGATCAATTTCATGCGTTCGCCGGCGACGGCCTTGAGGGCCTCCGACATCTGCTCCATGCCAAACAGAAAGAGCGCCAGCCCACCGAACAGCTGCATGCCCATGGTGCCCCATTTCATCTCTGATTCAGCGCCTGCGGCGGCGAATACCGGGTAGACCATGAATGCTGCTGCCAGACCTGCGAGCAAAACCAGCGTCCCTCTTGTTAAATAAGCCTCAAACCAGAGTCTGCTTTTTGTATACATGCTGTACACCTCGGTGATTTATTATGCCTTGACGATGGTTACAGGTACCGATGACAATCGTACCACCTGCTCTGCTTTTGAACCCAATAGCATGTGATCCAGGCCGGTACGGCCCTGGCTCCCCATCACAACCATTGAGGCATTCAGTTTTTCGCTAACCTGAAGGATCTTCGTCACCGGCAGTCCCACCACAAGCATGGTCTTGGCCTTGCGCAGTGCGCCTATCTTCGGGTGCCGCTTTTTAACCGCCTTCATGAAGTCTTCAAACATATCCAGGGCCAAGTCTTCAATTCTGACAAGACTGTTTTTCTTATTGATGGTGGAGTAATAACCTGGCATGTCTCCCGGATCATGAACCACGTGGAGGACAGTGATCGGCAATTTCATGCTCTGAGCCATTTCACAGGCCTTGATCAAGGCCATTTCCGAATGATGGGAAAAGTCCACAGGGACAAGAATCGAATGTTTGCGTGATTTGTTAGACAATTTTCTTCTCCATCAACAATTTTGTAATTATTTAGCATACCACCAGCACCACTCGCCGGCGCACTTTCAGTCGCCCCGATCAACCGCGCAGACCACGATCTCCGACATTCTTGCCGCAATCCCCTGAATGGTGATGATCCCGCGGTACTCCCCTTCGTCCACTACGAAAAGGTAGCTGGTATCGTTCCTCTCCATCATCGCCAGAGCCTTGATCGCCGGTGCATCAGAGCTGGTAAAAACACCTGCCTTGCGCACATAGGAATCCACTTGGCTGCACAGCACCTGGTTGATCTTTTCCTCTGCATTGTCCACACAGGAAAGAAAACCACCCAGTAACGGTGCCAACTCCACCATGTATTCTGGCAGGCAGGAGAACTTCATGATGTTTTTAAGAGTGAGCCGGCCGGTTATCTTCCCTTTCTCGTTGACACAAGGCAGGGCCTGAACATGCGTCCTACCACACTCAGAAAATACCTCGCGAACCAGCATGCCGCTTCGAATGACTCCGGTCTCGATGATGCAGTCTTTAACCAGCATGGGGAATCCTCTGTCGGCTCTGGGCCGCCGTTCACTCAAAGATAGCGCAAATAGACATAAACTGTTGCGATCACAATGCTCAACAGCATCAACGGGAAGGCTGCCATCATAAAGGAGAGAAAGCCGATGCGATGGCCCGCACGTTCGGCGAAGCCCGCCACGATCAAATTGGCACTGGCCCCGATCAGGGAACCATTTCCCCCGAGACAGGCGCCCAATGCCAGCGACCACCAGATCGGCATCAGGTTCTCCGCGCCACCGAAAGTAGGGGCCATGGATTCAATCATCGGGATCATTGTGGCGACGAAGGGGATATTATCCACCAGAGCCGAGGCAACGGCAGAGACCCAGAGGATAGCGATTGCGGTCACTGCCATATCACCCCCGGTCAGACCGATCACCCAGTCGCCCAGCATCTGCAACAGACCTGCATGCTCGATGCCACTCACCACGATGAACAGGCCGACAAAAAAGAAGATGGTCACCCATTCCACTTCGGCGAAGGAGTGATGCACATCTTCGGTCTGATCCTCAGCATCCTCGCCAATGTTATTCAGCAGCAACAGCAGACCGGCCCCGAACATGGCGATGGTGGCCGGCTCCAGGTGCAGCGGGTGAGCAAAAACAAAACCGATGATCACCAAGGACAGTACCGACAGCGACTGCTTGAGCAGCCTCACGTCTGTGATCGCATCCCGTTCCCGAAACTGCATTACCCGCTGCCGGGCCTCATCGCTCGTCTCCAGACTTCTACCCCAAACAAAGTAAATCACCAGCAGCGTCACCAACATGATAAGGGGAGTGATCGGCGCGGTATTGAGCAGAAAATCGTTGAACGACATCCCCACCGCCGAACCAATCATGATATTGGGTGGATCACCGATCAGGGTCGCGGTACCGCCGATATTAGAGGCGAAGATCTCGCTGAACAGATAGGGATAGGGGTTGACCTTCAGCTCTTCGGTAATGAGCAGAGTCACCGGAGCAATCAGCAAAACTGTGGTTACATTATCCAGCAATGCCGAAAGAACTGCCGTAACCAGAGACAGCATGAGCAGAATGCCCCAAGGCCGTGCCTCCACCTTCTTGGCCGACCAGACCGCAACAAACTGAAACACTCCACAGCGCCGGGTAATGGCCACGATCACCATCATCCCGGTGAGCAGCCCCAGGGTATTGAAGTCCACCCCGGAGATCGCCTGCTCCTGATTGAGCACACCCAGGGTTATCATCAGTCCCGCCCCAAGACCAGCCACGATAGCGCGGTTGATCTTCTCACTGACAATCACCGCGTAGGTGGCGATAAACAGGAGAGTGGAGACCAGTAGCGGGTCCCAGCCGAAAATTACGTGAGAGAGGGTTGCTGTCTCGCCATGCATAATCAGGACGCCTTCTCTTCTTCGCTCTCGCCAGGCTCCGGGTCATCAGCCCCCACGGCAGAAACGGTTTCCATTTCGCACATGTTCACCAGCAGCTTCTCCACCACATCCCAGGCCGAAACCATCCCCACCAGCTTCTTCTTTTTCCCTTTGAGAACAATTACCGGCAGGCTGGTGTCCACGCTCTGATCCAGCAGTTCCAGCACCTCAGGAAAGCCAGTGCTAGGCTTGCAGAACATCAGGCGTTTCTTTTTCTCCAGGAAATCAGAGACCGGGCGCTGACTCACCTCCTTTATCCGTTCCGCCATCTCACTCATCTCATCCGGCATGAAACTCAGATCCTGCAATCCAAGATTCATCTGTGCCGCTTTGGGCAGCAGTAACCTGGTCAGGCGACGAATCCCGAACAGCCCCACGAACTGATCGTTTTCATCCACCACCGGCAGGTTACGGATCTGCTGGGCATGCATCACCCGTAACGCGTCACACACCCTATCCGTCGGCTTCAACTTCACCAGCCGAAAGCTCATGATAGATTCAGCGGTCATAAGATTCTCCTTAGCGTATCAAATACCGTGCTGATTCAAGCAGCGCACACTTTTTTCTTCTATCTACAACAGCCGTTCTACCCGTACCTTAATGACCGAGCGCTCATCCGCCTCCAACACGCTCAGGCGATAACCCTGCTCTTCGATGGCGTCACCTGGAGAGGGGATATGGCGCAGGCGACTGATGATCAATCCCCCGATAGTATGTGCTTCCTCCACAGGAAAGTGTACATACAGGGTATCATTGACCTCGGAGATGGGCATTCTGCCGCTCATCAGGTGGCTATTTTCATTCTCATGTTCGATATAGGCCCGCTTCTTTGGATGATACTCATCAAAGTCATATCCCACATCGATCTCACCCACGACCTCTTCAAAAACATCTTCCATGGTGAGAATCCCCACCGCAGAGCCAAACTCATCAACCACCACCGCCATGTGATCTTCACGGGCCTGCAACTGGGGAAGCGCCCGGTCAATCGTCTGCTTTGGCGAAAGAAACAGCACCGGTTTCATATAGTCAGCGACAGACTTCTCCATGATGTCCGGGTCCATCAAATCCCATGAATTCAGGGTCAGGACTTTCTTGATATTGGTAATGTTACCCCGATAGACAGGCAAGCGGTTGAAACCGTATTTCATCACCAGGCGCGTCGTCTCCTTCATGGAACGGGCCTCATTCAAACCGACCACATCAGCCAAAGGAATCATCGCCTCACCCACCGTGGTATCGCCAAAACGGATGATCCGTCGAATACGCTTGCGATCAATCGTCGATGGGTTGGCAGCAGAGTCCGATACATCCAACAGCACTCGCAGTTCCTCGCGGGTGATAAACATATTCTGCGGAATGCTCCCATTCCCCACAATACGGGTGATGAAACGTGCTATCCGACTGAAGATAAAGATCACCGGATAGAAAAGATAAGAGAAAAAACGCAGGGCATAGATAAGCCGACCGGAAATCGTATCCGCCTTTTGCTGGAAGATACTCTTGGGGACAACTTCTCCCAGAATCAGCAGCACAGGGGTAAGCACGATAATTGATATCAGATCACCCACCGAGCCAAACAGATCGATAAAAATCAGCGCGCCCAGGGTGGATATGGTGACTGTAGCCAGATTGGTTCCCACCAGTGTGGTTCCCAAAATGACGTCTGGCGTGCGAAACAAATTAAGTACCAACGCAGCACCACGATTCCCCATCTTTGCCTGATGCCGCAACTTGACTTTATCCGAATTGACCATGGCAATTTCGGAGCCGGAGAAAAACCCCTTCAGCAACAGAAAGGCGATAATCAGAAAGAGTTCTACAGCCCAGTCCATCACTTCTCTCCCAACGGCCGTGTGTCGTCAGACACCTTATCGGATGCCATTTCATCAGATGCCTTCCCATCAGATATCGTCTCGGGCGAAGCCTTTTGATCGGTACCTTCACCATCCGAATCCGGTTCAAGCTCAGTCTCAGTACCGACTGCAGTATCGTCACCAGCCGTATCAATCTGCTGCTTATTTGATGAGGATATTTTCTGAACCTGGAGTTCACTGATCCTCAACCCGCTTCGTTGCTTGACGATGAAGCGAAATCCCTCGTAATTTATCTGCTCACCCGGTTCGGGCAGCCTGTCAAATAAGCGGAAGGCGACACCACCGATAGTGGACATCACCGCATCTTCAATAGCAAAATTGGTGAGATTATAAAAATCTGTCAGACGCATATCGCCGGGTACGACATAGCTGTTCTCATCATCCTCCTTGTAATACTCCTGTCCCTCCATCTTTCCGGAGATTTCACCGAAAATGAAGGTCAGCACATCCTTCATGGTGACAATACCCAGCACCTCACCATATTCACCCAGAATGATGGCAACACGAGTATTGTGCATCTGGAAATAATCGAACATCTCATCCACCTTCTTGGTGGGTGGCACATAATGCGCCGGCTTCAGGATCATATCCAGAGTGATCATAGAGAGATCATCCACGCCTCGGACAAGTTTCAATATATCTTCGGAATGGATGAAACCGATTACATTGTCCCAGTGCCCCTGGTAGACGGGTATGCGGGGATGGCGATAACGGCGGAACTGCTCGATCAATTCAGGAACAGGTAGGTCCGCATCAAGAAAGCATATGCGGGGGCCAGGCGTCATGATGCGCGAAATATCCGTTTCCGATGCCTCCAATACGTTATCGATCAGCACCCTTTCTGTCGCATCGATAATGCCGGTCTGCTCGCCCTCCTCCAAAAGGGTTCTGAGTTCATCGGGCTGCAGGATATTTTCCCTGTCAACGGCATCCCCCACCACCAGGGTGGTGATCCAGTCAGCGACCACACGCACCGCCTCACGCAACGGCGTTATGAAAACCATCCAGCGCGGCAGAATCCGTGCGGTAATACGGGTGGTGAACTTAATGGGATAGCTGACCGCGATGGTCTTGGGGGTCACCTCACCGATCAACAGCAACAGGGGCACCATAATCACTATGTTCATCCAGCCCACATCCTGCTCGCTGTAAAGCAGCAGCAGAATCGCCGTCATATTCACGGCCGAGGCGATGTTGACCAGTTCATTGCCACATAGAATAGAGATGATCAAACGGCGCGGCTCATCCAGCATCGCGTGAATACTCTCAGAATCACTGTGGCGCGATTGCCGGAGCTTTTGCAAATCTATGCGACTGAGAGAAAACAACGCTGTTTCTGATCCTGAAAACACAGCGGATGCGAGCAATAGGATCACCTGAAACAGGATGCGAACAAACAGCTCCCCATTTTCGATATTAAAAGTAAGCGCATCAAAAAATGCTTTTATCTCATCCATTTTTTGTTTTCATTGTTGCTTTGCCAATCGGAGCAATCTAACCCAATTCTTGTCTTGCCGCGTTGATCTGAGGACAACAAATGCCATTTAGTATAAAAAATCCTGGCCAAGTCGGTCCCTGCGGTACCAGGTAGTAAACTTGTCAGGTCATTGACAACAGCGCTGCCACCAGCAGTTCTGCATCGTAATAGGGTGCGCTACGCTTGCTGACCAGCGGCACCTGCACAACCTGCACCCCCAGCTCCTTCATCAAACCATTGGACAAAGAAGATGGGTAAGCCCCTTTGCGGTCGTCCATCAGCACGTAATTCAGCGATCGGTTATCGTCAGAAGCATCAGGCACATCGGCGCGCAACTGTGCCAGCAGAGCCTGCACCATACGATCAGAGGTCATGCCGATCTGTTCAGGATCCTGCCCCAAGTTGGGAATATACACCTTGGGACAGTCAGTTTCGACAATGGCTCTCCCCACACCACGGGGCAGCAGGTTGGCCAACAGGCTGGTGTAGAAACTCCCGGGCGGGTAGCAGATCAGCTCTGACCGCTGGATCAGCTTGCGATTCTTCTTGCGCAGGATAGCCTCGGCAGGCACTGCCTTATCCAGCCGACTGGACAGAAACAACTTTTTTATGGGTGAGGCCAGCGGCGTCACTTCCTTTCCGGTCAATCGGTGCTGACCGATAACTTGGCTGCCATCCTCCAGTTTTGCGCCCAGATGAAGATGATCGTTGACCACCGCGCGCACCGTACCGCGCACCTCCACCAACTTGGAAAAGAGAAAAATAATCGGGTCCAGATGTTGATGGTTATTCAGATAGCCGCCGGCCAGGATCAGATTGCCGATACTGGCGCCACGCAGGTCAAAACGCTTGGGCATGGCCTCACGAAAATAACCGAGCTGGTGGCGGATCAGGCGACGCATGGGATTGGAGATAGGTTCCACCATCCGATCCCGGCCCAGGATCATATTGTCCAACTGACGCAACAGATCGCGATTCTTCACCTCCTTCGCAAAACGATGGGCGAACAGGCTATATACCTCAGGATTACCGGTCACGCTGTCATCGGCCAGGGCGATCAAGCGACTTCGCAGATCACCGATGGATGGCATATCAAAGGCTTTGCGCAGTGTTGCCGAACTACCGCCGGAATCAAACGGAGTGACCAAGTGGGTTGAATTATGAGTATATTGCTTCAATACTTGGCAGACCCCGGTCAGGGCCGAGCCACCGCTGAAAAACAGTAAACGGGGACCAAGTTCCGGTGCTCGGCTATAGCGGTTTATGCGCACCAGATCGGGAATCTTCGCCGAGCGCGTAACTTTAACAGTCGCCATATCAAATCATACTTCCGATTGTGATTCTTTCTTCTTGAAACTAGGCTAATATGAAGAGAATTACAAACTGGAAATATTCGCAGTAAACACCATGGGAAATCTGATCCCCGGCATTCGCAACGCGGCCCGCGCGCTGATCGTGCGCGATGGACATCTGTTGTTGCTGCGCAAAGAAGATGATGAACTCGGAGAGCGCTATGCTCTGCCTGGCGGAGCCCAGGAAGCCGGAGAGACCTTACCGGTAGCCCTTAACCGGGAATGCCTTGAGGAGATCAACACCGAGGTTGTGATACGTGACCTGCTGCATGTGGCCGACTGGTTCAAACCACGCGACACCATTCCACCCACCACCCGCCAGCGGGTGGAATTTCTGTTCGACTGCACCGTACCCGAAAACTACCAACCACGAAACGGCCACCGGCCCGACAAGCATCAAGTGGACGTTGTGTGGAAGAAACTGGGTGAACTACAAGATATCCAACTCCTGCCAAAGGCACTGACCAGCTACCTGATGGATTACCCAAAGAGCGAAAAAACCATCTACCTGGGAACGCTGGACTGAGAACTCACTGCATGCACCTTTCCAAAAACATCCGAGACAACCTGCATTTTCTGATCGCAGAAGTCGGCTCTCAGGTTGGTAACCTACATGCCTACATAGATACCTCTTCGCCTCCCCAGGCACAGCGCATTGTCGATCGCAGCGGCTATGCCTATAACCTCAAGATGCGTATCCACAACAGCTGTTTGGGACAGATCGTACGCCACAAAGGCAACGATACCCGAACCCAAACCCTGCGTGCCGCTGAGTCCATTGCCACCGATCTGGAACGTATCGCCGAATTGTGCCGGAACTGCATTCATCAGATGGCCTATCTGAAGAAGAAAAGCTGCCTGCGACCAGCCGATTATGCACGACTGCTCGACCAGGTCAGCGTCGGTCTGCAGATGGTGCAACCCGCCATCCAGGACAAAGATACCGGCTTGGCCCTGAAACTCGGGCAGATCGAGCATCACCTGGACCGGGACTACCGCAAACTGCTGAAACACCACACAAAACTGCTGAAAAAAAAGCAACACACCGAAGATTTGATTGCCGCCCTGTTTGTGGCCCACAGCATTGAGCAGATGGGTGACGCTCTGCTCAATATCAGTGAGGCCATCATCTCCGCCAATCTGGGCCAGCCTATCAACATCGACCGCTACTACCATCTGATGGAATCCATCGGCCGCCTGGAGGCCGAAAAAAACCTCGACAGTCTGACCATCAAACCAGTAGCCGAAACCCGCTCCGGAAGCGCTATTTCGGGCATCAGCAATCCAAAGAGAAAGAACGATGGTTATGTGGCCATTTTCAAGGATGGTAAAAAGCGCAAACTGAAAGAAGAACGGGAAGGGGTAGAGAGCTGGCACGAGATCTACCCCGGACTGGCGCCCAAGATCCTCTCCTACCACAAGCGCGGCCAATCCGCCTCGCTGCTGATTGAGCATCTGGCCGGCATGACCTTTGAACATGTCCTGCTGCGTGAATCCCAGCCACTGCTCAACAAAACCATGGGGCATCTGTGCGCCACCCTGGAATCGGTATGGCGTGAAACCCGCAGCAAGAAAAAAATCAGCGCCAACTACATGGACCAACTGGCCAAGCGCCTGCCGGATGTCTACGAGATCCACCCCGAGTTCCGCCAGAGTGACAGCCAGGTGTGCGGCCTGAAAATACCCAGCTTCGAATCCCTGCTCAAGCGCTCCCGCGCCTATGAGACCAGGCTCAAGGCACCGTTCTCGGTGTATATCCACGGCGATTTCAACGTCGACAATATCATTTACGACCCACTGGCCAAGCGTATCAACTTCATCGACCTGCACCGCTCCCGCTACATGGACTATGTGCAGGACGTGTCGGTATTCATGGTCTCCAATTACCGCCTGCAGGTACTGGATGCACCCTTGCGCCGTCGCATCATGCAAACGGTGCAGAGCTTTTACCGCTTCGCACGCAAGTATGCAAAAAAAGCCGGCGACGAGACCTTCGAGCTGCGCCTGGCCCTGGGACTGGCCCGTTCCTTCGCCACCTCTACCCGTTTCATCCTCGACAAGTCCCTGGCCCGAGCCATGATGCTGCGTGCCCGCTACCTGTTGGAGCGCGTATTGGAGACAGATCCGAAGCAGGCCGCTAATTTCCAACTTCCTATAAAGGAGCTGTTCATTGCTTAAAATTGGCATCATCGGCATCCCCGGCAAGTGGTCCACAGAGACCCTGGCCGATGCCGTAGAATCCCGCACCGGCTACCGCCGGATCATCGACATGGGCGAGGTGGAACTGGACCTCGCCGGCAAACGGCTGCTGCACGGCGACACGGATCTGTGCAGCCTCGACGGCCTGATCATTAAAAAGATCAGCGCCAGCTACAGTCCCAACACCCTGGATCGCCTGGAACTGTTACGGGTGGCGGAACACGCCGGGGTACGTATCTTCAGCCGGCCCCTGAACATCCTGCGCCTGGTCGACCGCCTGAGCTGCACGGTCACCCTGCGCAACGCGGATATCCCCATGCCCGAGACCCGAGTCACCGAGAACGTGGCGGCAGCCATGACCACGGTGCGCGAATTCGGCAGCGCGGTGTTCAAACCCCTCTACTCCACCAAGGCGCGCGGCATGTGCGTGATCGACGCAGCGCTGTCCGACAGCGACATGCAGGCCCAGATCCTAGCCTTCCAGGCAGAGAACCCCATGATGTACATCCAGAAAAAAGTGGCCCTGCCGGGCAGGGATCTGGGTATGGTATTTCTGGCTGGCAAATACCTGGGCACCTATGCACGGGTCTCCCAAAGCGACACCTGGAACACCACCATCCACAGCGGCGGGCGCTACGAGAATCACCTTCCACCTGACGACATTATCGAACTGGCACGCCGCGCACAGGCACCGTTCGAGATGGATTTCACCACCGTCGATGTGGCTGAAACCGATGCTGGCCCCATCGTCTTCGAGGTCTCTGCCTTTGGCGGCTTCCGCGGCGCCAAGGAAGGAATCGGCATTGATGCCGCCGGGCTCTACAGCGAACACGTCATACGGGAAATCTCTACACAATGAACAACACTCTGACCATGGAAACCGCCGCCTCTGCCCTGCAGGATGGCGCCAGTCTCGTCGATGAAGCACTCTATCTCGCCCTTGGAGAGTGTTCGTTGCGGCTGCGTTCCAACTCCGCCGAGCTGCTGGCAAAGCTCACGGTCTATTTCTCCCATGTGGCAACCGGGCCATCTGATAAGGTGGATCTTGAGGTTATCGCCATCGAACGGGATATCTCGGACCTGGGCGTAGCGTTCACCGACTGGAAGCGGGAACCGGGCAAGACAGGCCGCAAAGACGCCTATCTGGATCTGCCTGACGCCCGCTTGGTGTTGAAGGTACGCACCGGTATGGTGTTCCTGCAGAGCAGCGGCCCGTGTATCGCAGCCGGCCCCTGCCTGCAATACGACAACCAGGTGATCAATTTCATCAATGCCCAGTACATGAACTGGTTGCAGCATAGAGACTGGCTGATCTGTCACGCCTCGGGGCTGGTATACAAGGGCGGCTGCCTGGGCATCGCAGGCTTCTCCGGCGGCGGCAAGTCCACTCTGATGCTGCACCTGATGGATCACGACGAGGTCTCCTACCTGACCAATGACCGCTTGTTCATCCGCAGTCAGAATGGCGGCACAGGTGCAGTGGGGATCCCCAAGCTGCCAAGGGTCAACCCCGGCACTATCGTGCACAATCCACGCCTGCACAGCCTGATATCCAGCGAGCAGCGTGAGTCCTTCCTGGCGCTGCCCCAAGACGAACTCTGGCACCTGGAAGACAAATATGACGTGCTAGTGGAACAGGTCTACGGACACGACCGCATCACCCCCGAGGCACCCTTATCCGCTTTTCTGATACTCAACTGGCGGCGCGATTCCAACGAGGCAACCACGGTGGAACGCGTGGACCTGGACCAGCGCCGGGATCTGCTGACCGGCACTATCATGAAATCCCCTGGGCCCTTTTACCAGTACCCCGACGGCAGCTTCTTCAGCGATACTACCGAACTGGATCAGGCACCCTACCCCAAGGTGCTGAAAGACGTGCCCGTTTATGAGGCGCGAGGCGGCATCAACTTCGAGACCCTTACTGATATCTGTCTGCAACAGTTGATGGGCTGAAAACGCATACGAGACATAACTGACCATGACGACTGAACTGCTGATCCTGCGACACGGTAAATCAGACTGGAGCCTGGGCGAGGCCGATTTCTCTCGACCCATCACGGACCGGGGCAAGCGCGGTGCCCAACGCATGGGCGTATGGCTCTGGCAGCAGGATCTGTTGCCGGACCACATCATCTGTTCACCGGCAGAGCGGGCTCTGGTCACCGCTCAAAAGACCTGCAAGGCCATGGGCATGGATCCCAAGACTATCCATAAGGACCAGCGGATCTACGAGGCAGGCTTCAGTGACCTGTTGAACGTACTGCATGAATGCCCTGCCCAGGCCAGACGGGTCATGCTGGTAGGTCATAACCCCGGATTGGAAATGCTGCTGCTGCACCTCAGCAACAAACCTATCGATAACCCGGCAGACGGCAAGCTGTTGCCCACCGCCACTCTGGCCCGTCTGACCATGCCGGATGACTGGAGCCAGCTACAAAAAGGCTGCGCCGAAGTCATCTCCATCACCCGTCCCGGCAGCCTGCAGGAGAAGTTCCCCTACCCTGCACCCCACGGCGATGAATTTCGCGACCGACCTGCCTACTACTATAGCCAGTCCTCGGTGATTCCCTACCGCATGCATAAAGGTAAACCGCAGATACTGGTCATCCTGTCCAGCAAGAAAAAACACTTCGTAGTACCCAAAGGCATCAAAGAGCCTGGCCTCTCACCACGTGAATCCGCAGCCCAAGAGGCCTGGGAGGAAGCGGGTGTGGAGGGTGAAGTTGGCGACACCGCCTTGGGCAGCTACCGTTATCAGAAATGGGGTGCGACCTGCACGGTGCAGGTCTACCCCATGCGCGTAACCCGTGAGATCCCGGAGCATGAGTGGGAAGAGAGCCACCGGGGCCGCCAGTGGGTAACACCGAAACAGGCGACCAAGCGCCTCAAGCAAGCAGAGCTGGCGCCACTGGTAAAGGCACTGGCCAAGCAGCTAGGAGCCTTGTCTGAGACATGAGGCGAATCGCCGCACTCATCCGGCACGGTGATTATCACCAGCGGTCGGGAGCCCCCAGTGCCCATCAACCCTATCCGCTGAACGCGGCTGGCAGGGAACACGCCCACCAAGCAGCCAAGGAGGTGCAGGATACGCTGCTGCAACACAACTGGCAGCTGGCACCTGTCATCGACAGCTCCCGAATGCTGCGCGGTTGGCAGACTGCACAGATTATCGCTGAGACGCTGGTCACCCCAGAAGCAACAGTGGATTCCTTCGACGCCTTGGCTGAGCGAGGCATGGGTTGCCTGGCCAACCTAAGCGTGGTCGAGATCGAAAAAATCCTGCAGCAGGATCCACGTTATCCAGAGGCGCCATCGGACTGGAAATCCAACAGCCACTACTGCCTGCCCCTACAGGGAGCCGAATCGCTCATGCAGGCCGGAGAACGGGTGGCAAATCACCTGCGTGAACGCATTGCTGGACTGTCAGCGAACGTTAGCGTCGACCAGCTCAAACTATTCGTCGGCCACGGTGCTGCGTTCCGCCACGCCGCCCATCATCTGGGCGTGCTGGCCTTCGAACAGATCGCTGCACTTAGCATGTACCATGGTCGACCAGTGTTTCTGGAGAACCTGCCGGATGGAAGCTGGCAGCAGGTAGCCGGTGATTGGAAGGTACGCGGCGGCGATGCCTATACCGACTAAAAACAACAATAACTAACTCCGGACATGAAACAGCGCACAACGACCAAACACATACCCGATTACCAGGGCCAGCGCTGGCTGCAACCAAAGTTACCAGCCCAGGGTGAATCCTGGCTGCTCGGCAAACAGCACTCCCTCGCGAAAGAAACCCCCAAACAAGCCGCTCGCATCGAGGTGCTGGGCCAACTGATCGAGCAGGCGCCATGGAAATGGCCAAAACGGCCACTATATTTTATCTGCGATCTGCATGCCGATACCGATGCATTCCACGCATCACTGGTGGCATCCGGGCTGATTAAGAAAACCGGCACACGAGACAAGGACTACAAACTCACCAAAGCAGCTCGTAAGGGCCGCATCCTGATCGGTGGTGACTGTTTCGACAAAGGTCCCAGCGTGCTACGCCTGCTGCGTAGCATCCATAGGCTGAAGAAACGGGGAGCCAGGATCTCGGTACTGGCCGGCAACCACGATATCCGGACAATGATCGGCATGCGCGCAATGGATGGAAGCAACGACCCGCGTATCGAACACTTTTTCGTGCGCATGGGTCCCAAGGCCATACCGCTGCTTAAGGAGATCGCAGAAGAGTACCTCAAGGGCTCGAACCGGCTACGCGGGATACCCAGAACACGGGAATGCAGGCAACGACTGTTCCCCTCAAAAAAATGGTTCGATGATTTCCCCATGCGGGCCGAATGGATGATGCCGGAGCCTGGCATCACCAAAGAACTGCACCGCCTGAAAGAGAAGGTGCAGCAGTTCACTCAGGGGTGTGAGGAGATCGGCCTGTCACTGCGCACTGCCTATGCAGCGACACTCAAGTTCCAGGAAATTTTTCTGCATCCCAAGGGCGAATTTACCTGGTTCTACCGCAAACTGCGCCTGGCCCACCGCGAAGGTGCTTTCCTCTTCATCCATGCAGGGTTGAATGACCGTATCTGCCGCCTGATCGCCAATCACGGTATCGGTTACCTGAACCGTCAGTTCTGCCGAGAGGCCTGGAGCGATCCCTTTGCCTTCTACTACGGCTCGCTGGCGAACACCCTGCGTACCAAATACAGGCCGGTGGATATGCCGTTCACGCCCTACGGCGTGGATCTGATGCACCGCAAGGGTATCCACGCCATCGTACACGGTCACCGCAACCTGCTGCATGGCCAGCGGATTATGCTACGCAAGGGTATGATCAACTTTGAGTGCGACACGTCCCTGGATCGCAACACGCGCAGCAAGGAAGGCCTGACAGGACACGGTGCCTCAGTGACCATCTTCCACCCGGGGGGCCAGGTACTGGGCATCAGCAACGACTACCCCAACATCAAAGTCTTCGAGCCGCAGGCCTTGGTGAAAAAAAGACGCAAGGCACGCAAAGCTGCGGGCAAGCGTCACAAGTCTATACGAGGAAATCGAACCGCATGAGAACCGATGGAAAAAGCTTCAGGCACGAATCACTGCAGGACACAAAAGCCATCCGTGACCTGCTCAAGTCCATTAGCCAGGGTCTCAAAGAGGGGCACCTCAGCTTCAGCGATGCAGATGGCGAGATCGTGATGGAACCGGAGGGTCTGTTGCAGTTCAAACTGACCGCAGCCAAGCGACAAGGTCGGCACCGGATCAACATACGTATCAGTTGGCAGGTGGATGAATCATCGGAGAAGAAGGAAAAATCCCTGACCGTACGTTCACGCCGTTAAGCAGTAGCATCCAGGAATATACATTTTAGTGAAACCACGTCATCCCGGCGCAAGCTGGGATCCAGAGAATTCAACGGCTTGCTGGATTCCGGCGCAACTTCTCAATAGTTCCCTGCATGCCCTTGCACGGAATCGGCTAAGGAGCCTCTGAATAAGTCCGGGCCGTTCAGATTGTGAGATGAAATGCGCTGATTTGAGGCGGAAATCGCACGTAATAGCAGGCTATTGCGAAGATTT
>JAESPE010000210.1 GCA_016756835.1 gamma proteobacterium endosymbiont of Lamellibrachia anaximandri
CTATTTTCTTAAAGAGCGGTACTGCTTAACTGCTGCGGGCTTGTCCAACAAACGGTTCAGATCGCGGCTTCGCGCGATCTAACCTTATTCGTTATGTGTTTACCAGCCAACGCATTATAGCCACTTTTATTTGGCAATGATTGGCTTCGTGAAGAACATTGAAGCCATGCTTCTTATAAAGTGCAACATTATGGCTTTCACACTGCAAATGCAGACATTCAACACCTAGACGAATAGCGTGCTCTTTTACTTCATTTATCAGTAGGCTTGATATTCCTTGCCCACGATAATCTGGATTTACAAAAATACCACCTAACCAGTGCTCATACTCAGGATAGTTTTTGTTTTCACGGAATTTCAGTTCTGCTACGCCAACAAGTTTATTGTTTTGATGTGCCAATACGGTTAATGGAACTTGGTCACGATTAATTGCTTTAGCTACTTTTTCATGAACTTGTCCAATAGTCATATCTGGAGCAATGCTTGCCCATTCATCATAGTACCACTGAGCTATAACTTTTGATTCTTGCGGATTGTCCGCTAACAATGAGATTTCCATTTTTCTTTATTTACACATAACTATATATGGGCGTCCTAAACGACGTGATAAAACACGTCAAAACTGACGCCTAATCCGCTAGAATAATTCCATCTTGTTGATTTTACTTCCCATCAGCATAATATAGATTACCTAAAGGAAATAGGGAAATACATCATGGCTAAGGAAGGCAAACCCTGTCTGCTGGATCGTGTTCGATATAAAATCCGAGTTAAACACTATAGCATTCGGACTGAGCAGGCATACGCTGAATGAATCCGTCGTTTAATCCTTTATCACGACAAACGCCACCCCGAGCAGACAGGCGTCAAAGAGATTGAATCCTTTCTGTCTCATCTTGCCGTCGACAGAAATGTTGCCGCGTCGACTCAGAACCAGGCGCTTAGCGCCATTCTCTTTCTCTACCAGGAGGTGCTCAAAAAAAACCCCTTGGCTTGAAAACGTCACTTGGGCAAAAAATCTCAAAGACTTCTGGTACTCCTTGGCAACGATGAGATCCAATCGCTACTCTTACACCTTGAGGATACGCATCTACTGATGGCATAAGCAAGGAGTTCATTTTCACAGATGTGCCAAAAATAAACCCCTTTTCTCCATCTAGAACCGCTGGAGTTTTTCAGCAAATTTCCCGATCTCCTCCGTGGACTTATTGCCTGGCAGGCTCAATGCGAGATATGCATTGAAATTATCATCAGCGGTGACGGGAAGTTGCCAGGTACCGGAGGTCTTGATAGCGGCCTCGATAGCATCTGCCCTGAAACCATTGCCCGCCAGTCGTGCAAAAACCCTGACCGGGAAGAACCAGGTCTCGCCGCCTCCCGGTGCTCCATCACTGAATACACCGACGACTGCGTTATTATCGAGTACCTCAGCGAGCCGGTCGACGGCCTGCGCGAGCAATCGCCAGCCGGGACGATAGTGTCCGCTCATGTTGTCGATGGCGATGATCTTGCCGTTGTTGGCCGCGATTCCCCCTGCCGCCTGGATCGACTTCTCATCCACCAGGTAGGAGTGGAAGGCTTTGCCCACCTTCGGATTGGGGTCAAACAGTATCTCGTCGTGGCGCATTACGTATTTCAACGAGTTAGGCATCTCGACCAGTTTTTGTTTGCGGTTTTTGGTGAGTACCCGTTCGCGACGACTGATAAATCGAACTTTTCGATTGTCGATCTCCAGGTTGATCTCCAGGGTATGGAATGGGGTCAGGGTCGGCACGATGCCTGGAAGCCCCGCTCCCGGGTAGGCTAAGCTGGGTTTGTCAGGGCGGTCCTTGATCTGGAAGAAGGCCCTTGCGATTCCCTGCTCGAAATGGAGCATTATGTGGTCGACATTTGACACGGCGGTCTTGTCGAGACTGGAACCACGCTTCTCAATGTAGGATTTGGTGGAAGGGGCTGCCTGCGGCGAGCGTGCCAGCGAGTGCCTGAGCAGGAATACGGTGGCGAGCCAAGCCGTCGATTTACCTTCCCGGAACTGCTGGCCCTGGTCCAGGAGCCAATCGAAATATTTGGCGTAAGCCGTACCCAACTCTTTCTCCATCAGGTTGCGGTTGCGCCTGGTGAGGTCGTCGGAGCGCAATGGTTTCGACCACTGATAGGTATCCCCCTGCTTTATGAAGGCGGGTATCTTTCCCGAGGTCAATGCGACCTTGTCGCAACGCGAAGAGTTCTTCATGTAGAACTGGTTGATTTCATTGAGGTCTTTGATGAACGGTGTCAGAACACCCCAGGCGAATTGGGCCCAGCCGGCCTGGGTGACATGTCGCTGAGTGAACTGGTTGCCCGGATTGGGATCGGGCGGATCCGCCAAACCGTTGCTGTGAATAGCCTGGGAGAGGGGCACCAAGGCATTGGCCAGGGCACCGATACGCAGGCTCAACAGATCAGGCCGGAACTCGTTATGCTCCAGGAATCGGGTCAGATGACCGGAGACCGCCTGCAGGTGTTGCTTCGCTACATTCAAGCCTGGGAGTTGCCCGGCCACACGGTCCAGTACGAACCTTACGCCTTTGACATCATCGTTCATGCTCATGGCGTTTCCTCACTTCATGGAAGATCCCTGGGAACAGCGGAAACAGGGGGCAGAGAAAAAGATAATAATCCCTCCGAACCCTTAATCTTCTGCTTACCGAACACAAGCCCGCCCCAATAAGCTAATTATCATTAACTTAATAATAGCTTATCAGCTGATAGCTGCCCCCTGCTGCAGGCCGGACGTGGCAATTGTGTTGAGAGGCAATTTCCCACCAATTTTATTCACTTATATAGGCTGCAACGAGATAGAGAGCGGCGCCATCAGTTAGGGAGCCTCTGAACAAGTCATGGACCTACAGTTTGCGGCTGAAATGCACTGCTTCTTCGTTGGAAATCTTCGCAATAGCCTGCTATTACGTGCGATTTCCGCCTCAAATC
>JAESPE010000211.1 GCA_016756835.1 gamma proteobacterium endosymbiont of Lamellibrachia anaximandri
CTTTCCCCTCTGGCGCAAGGCACGCCGGGTAAGCAGTGCGGCCTCGCGGCTACCGGGGACTACCAGCCTTCGCTTCGCTCTCCATGGCTGGCAGCGACTGCGAACACCATGTCCGCCACGCTGCATGACGTGAGTGTAAATCTCAGTGGTAGAGACATTTGCATGTCCCAACAGGGCCTGTACAGTACGGATATCCTGTCCCGACTCCAACAAATGGGTGGCAAAGGAGTGACGTAAAGTATGGCTGGTTACGCGCTTGTCGATACCGGCCTCCACTGCTGCCCGTCGCACAGCCTTCTGTAGCGCAGACTCATGCATGTGGTGGCGCCGGGCAGCGCCACTTCTCGGGTCCGTAGAGATACGGCTGGCGGGAAACAGATATTGCCAACGCCACTCCTTCGCCGCATTCGGGTACTTACGTTTCAAAGCACTCGGCAGATAGGTCTCGCCGAAACCTTTTCTTAGATCCTCATCGTGCAGTTTTCCCGCCTCCGTCATATGTTCCCGGATGGCGTTACTGAGGCTATCCGGTAGTGGCACGACCCTATCCTTGCCGCCCTTTCCATGACGCACCGTAATCTGGCGGTAATCAAAATCGAGGTCCATAACACGCAGTCTGACACACTCCATGACACGCATCCCGGTACCATACATCAGCGATGCCATCAGATACGTACGGCCGCTCATGTGGTCAAACAACGCCTTAACTTCCCGACGTGACAAAATCGTAGGAATGCTCCGTTTCGGCCGGGCGCGGACGAAAGAAACAGCATCAGTAACATCGAGACCCAGTACCTCCCGATAGAGAAAGATCAAAGCATTGAGCGCCTGATGCTGAGTAGACGAAGAGACACCCCTCTGAACAGCAAGGTGCTCCAGGTAAGCAGTAATCCCTTTTGCTGCAAGAGCCTCAGGATTAGCCCATTGGTGAAACAAAAGATAGCGGGCAACCCACTGCCGATAGGCCTTCTCCGTGTTGTAGGCAAGTCCCCTCACCCGCAGAGCCGTCAGCAAGCGGCTGAACAGATCCGGAGCATTTGCTGCAAAATTGCGTGAATGGATGTCACCGTCCACATTAAAGAGCAGCAACGGATCTATGGAGATTACATCTCTTCCATGTGTCGCGTGGTCATTTTCGAGCGATTTAGCTGCCAGGGAAATCCCCTTCCAGTCAATCACACCGCACCAATCCACCTCGATTTGCCGGCAGAACAAGATACGCAGCGCATCAACAGCCTGACTGAAGCGCCACGCCTCAAGCCTCTGATCCCGCCCGATTGTCTCAAGATATGAAGCGACCTGCTTCGCTGTATGTTCAGTAAGTCTTGCTGGTTTGGTGGCTGAAATATACGCCTCTACATGCCTCCTGTACCAAGGCATCGCACGCGCAGCGACAGACTCATTTTTCAGGAACTTCCGATAGTTACGCCAAAACTGAGCAACTTTTTCCCTATCTTTCTGCAAGGCATCCTGATTCATCTCCGCCCTCCGTGGCTGGATTCCAATTCCCATTGGAGTACACTACATTGAGGCAGAATTGAAAACAATATCCCGAAGCAGGATAACTCTCAATATGTGGGATTATTTGGGAAGCTGTATATTTAACTGTTAGGCTTATGGAAGCAGCACATGATCATTGATCTTGAAAATATTATGAAGCTAGACATGAGTTACCCAGGCATAAGCTTTGGATATCATTCATGGGCACTTGGCGCATACTTGGATTCATTAGAGAATTTTATAGGCATTGCCAAAGAACAATATCGAACAAGGGTAAAACATGAACTTAGAATAATAAAAGATGAAATATACTCTGATGAACACTACCAACAAAAGTTAAGAGAAGTAGACGAGGCAGCAGATGAACACATTCCACGTTATGCACGTATGGCTGCTATTGTTCCTCTATGGGGAATATTTGAATTAACAGTAACTGATATAACCCAATATGTAGCCCAGAGAGAAAAGGTAAAGATAAAACAAAAAGAAATAAAAGCGGGGAATATATTAGAGCAAATACAGAAATATTATGATGGAATTCTTGATATTTCACTTCCCTGGTCAAAAATACAATTAAATGAAATTGCTCTATTTTATAAGATCAGAAACGCTATCGCTCATCGAAATGGCGAGTTTGGTGATGATACACCACAACGAAAAAGGGAAATAAAAGATGCTGTATCTAAACTGGAAGGTGTAACAATGCGCGGACATCAGCTGGAAGTATCAAGTGAGTATATAAAAGCATCAAGTGAGCTTGTGTTTTCAATGATTACTTCATTAAATCAAATGGTGAGTGATCGCTATGATGGGCCAACGATTTAGAATATAGGTATTTTCATGAAAATGTATTTATTAGCTATCTTCACAATCCTATTTATGGCTGGCTGTGCAACAACATACAACAAAGAATCATTCACTGGTGGGCACTCAGAAATTCAACTTTCCGAAGATGTATATAAAGTCACATTCAGTGGAAATGCCTATATTGGCAGGGAGGCTGTTGCAGAGTACTGCTTACTAAGAAGCTCTGAAATCACTATAGAAAATGGTTTTAAATATTTTACTATTTTAGATGGTGACAAATATACTGTTGAACACGCAACTTCAATGCCCATAGTCACACAAGGAAACATTGTGGCAACTGGGAATACTGCTCAAGCATCAAGTATTACATATGGTGGTGGTCCTATGAATTTCTCGAAACCAGTATCAGTAAACATCATAAAATTACATAAGAGCAAACCAAACGGCATGTACTATGATGCATTGATATTAAGGAATTCTATTAATTCAAAGTATGGCATGAAGTGACTCTAATAATATGGCCAATAGAATAAAAAATGCCTAACGAATAAGGTTAGATTGTGAGAGCGAAGCGAGCCACGATCTGAACCGTTTGTTGGACAAGCCCGCAGCAGTTAAGCAATACCGCTCTTTAAGAAAA
>JAESPE010000212.1 GCA_016756835.1 gamma proteobacterium endosymbiont of Lamellibrachia anaximandri
TTGTCGCGTAGTGCCAGTGACCGGGACGGCCGGGGCACAAACAGGCTGTCGAAGGCCGAGTCGATTTTGGGGACTGGGATGTCCCAAAATCTTTCACGAGGTCGAAGACTCACTTGCATTCTCAACCTCCAGGGCGTTGGTGCGCATGTGGCGGAGGCTCTCCTCCCCGTGTTTGTTGCGCAGCAGCATGGTCATGGTGGCTTTGAAGTCGTGGAAGCCGGTGTCGCGGCGATCCACCTCCCTGGCGATCTCCAGACCCTGTTCTTCCGGAGTCATGGCGTTACCGGTCAGCGGCAGCAAGCTGCAGAGAACGATGAGCAGCAGTCGTTTCATTTTGTTCGGCCTCCGAAGAGCATCAACAGTGGTGGCAGGAAAAGGAAGTCGGCCACCAGGGCCAATCCAATGGTAATCGATGTCAGCAGACCCATGCCGGCATTCAATTGAAAGTGGGAGAGGGCGAGGATGGCAAAGCCCAGCATCAGCACAAACGAGGTGACCCATAGCGCCGTGCCGACGGTGGAGAAGGCGTAGCGCACGGCATCCTCGGCATTCATACCCTGCTCCCTGCGGGCACGCAGAAACTTGCTGAGAAAGTGTACTGTGTCATCAACCACGATGCCCAGGGTCATACCGCTGACCACCGAGAGGGCAAGCCCAACCTCTCCTACGAGGAGCCCCCATAGACCAAAGGCCGTGCCGATGGGTACCAGGTTCGGTAGCAGGCTCAGTCCACCGATGCGCAGGGAGCGGAAGGCAAGGATAAGGATTGCGGAGATCATCACCAGCGCCACAGTGGTGCCCTTTAGCATGGAGCGGATGTTCCTGTTGCCGATGTGGGCAAACATGATACTGGGGCTGGCGCCATCTACTTTCATACCGGGTGCGTTTGTCGCCATCCATTGTTGCGCGCTTTCTTCGATGGCCAGCATTTGCTGCGTGGAGATGCTCTCCAGCGTGACGACGAAGCGTGTTGCCGATTTCTTGACATTGATCTGGTTGTTCAGGTCCAGTCCGAAGGGCAGTGAGAACTCATAGAGCAGAAGGTACTGCGCCGACAGATCACGTTTATCCGGCAGGCGATACCACTCATCGTCGTCCGCATGCATGTTCCGGTTGAGCCGTTTCATGATGTCGGTAAGCGTGTTGACGTGCAGGACGTTGGGTTGCTGCCGGTACCACTGGGAAAATGCTTCGACCTTGCGGAGAAACTCCGGATTGCTGACTCCCCCGGCCTCTCCGGATTCGAGAGAGTACTCGATAAGGTAGATGCCGGTCAGATTGTCTGTGGCGAAATCAGTTGCGGTTCTGAATTCATTGGTTTCATCAAAATATTTGACGAATTGATCGTCCAGTCGGTTGTTGGGAATCTGCGCTATCAGAAACAGAATCGAGCCACCGACCACCCAAAGCAGCTTGATTTTGTGCCGGATGACGAACTCGGCAAGGTGCATCATCGCTCTGCTTCCGCGTGAATCAGCGCTCATCGCCTTGACCGGCAGGATCATTATCATCGCCGGCAACAGCGTAATGGAGAGGATGAATGCAAGGACGACACCCATTGCAGCCATATTACCGAGATCCCGGAACGGCGGAGCATCGCTGAAGTTCAGACTCATGAACCCGATAGCAGTGGTGACCGTGGTGAGAAAGATCGGCTGCAGATTGATGCGCAGGCTCTCCAGCAGGGCATCCCGTTTGGCCAAACCAACGCGCATCCCGTGCAGGAAATTGACCAGGATATGCACACAGTCCGCTATCGCCAAGGTCATGATGACGATGGGTACGGTGGTGGTGGGAGGGGTGATGCGAATGTTCAGCCAGCCGGTGATTCCCATGGTGCCGAGTATCATCAGGATGATGACGATCAGGGTCGAAAAGGTTCCCGGAATTGAACGCAGCATTAGTGCGAGGGTGACCAAGACTGCGGCGAACATGGCTGGGTAGAGCGTAGTCATGTCGTTTTTTGATGCGGCCGGGAATGCGTTATTCATCATCACCATGCCGGTGAGGTAGATCTCGATATGGGGATATTTCTGCTCGATCTGCTGCGCCAGTTTTTGGGCTGCCTCGGCAACCTCAGGTACCTCGGTGAGCTTTTTTTCCGCCAGCTGTATCGTTACGTTAACACCCGTGACATGTGCCTTGGGGGAGATGAGACGATGCACCAGGAGCGGGTCTTTTACCGCAATCTCCTGAATTCGTTGCAGATCCTCATCCGACAGGTTGGCAGCATTGCGGGCCAGGTCGTCAACCACCAGATCATCGCCTTCGGCAAAGGTATGTTGAAAGTTGGTGACGGAATCGACGCGTAGAGAGTAGGGAATCTGCCAGGCTGCCTTGGTCAGCTCCTCAACGGCGCTCAAGGTTTTACGGCTGAATACCTTGCCATCATTTGGCGCGAGCACAAACAGTACGTTGTCGTTTTTGGCATAAGTATTCTGCAACTGCTCAAAAGCGGTCAGCTGCGGATTCTCTTCGCTGAAGAACATCCGGTAGTCGTTGCTGAACTGCAGGTTTTTCATCCCGGCAGCCAGGATGAACGTTATGATGAAGGCCAATAGGATGACCAGATACTTCCTGTCCAGAATGAAGCGAAAAAAACGCTCTTTCATTTTGTTTCCGTTAATTGTGATTATTGTTTGATTTATATGTTTATGGGTCAGGTTCCCAGACTGTCCAGATAATTTAAAACACCTTTCCCGCACTGCAACAGCACTGCTTTGTCTTGGGCATTTTTTGCCATGCTCATGCAGCCTTCCAACGTCGCCACGATAAAAAGTGCGGTCTCCTCCGGATCGACCTCCTTCGCTGCCAGCCATGGAGAGCGAAGCGAAGGCTGGTAGTCCCCGGTAGCCGCGAGGCCGCACTGCTTACCCGGCGTGCCTTGCGCCAGAGGGGAAGCAAAGTAGGCATCCGAGCGC
>JAESPE010000213.1 GCA_016756835.1 gamma proteobacterium endosymbiont of Lamellibrachia anaximandri
GCGTAGTGCCAGTGACCGGGACGGCCGGGGCACAAACAGGCTGTCGAAGGCCGAGTCGATTTTGGGGACTGGGATGTCCCAAAATCTTTCACGAGGTCGAAGACTCACTTGTTACCATGCGTGAGGCCTTCTTTCTTTTATATTCAGTTGGTTACACGATATATATTGCTAATTTTGAACTCCGAAACTTGAGTGATAATATGAGAAAGCCTATACTCTACTAATGGCCCGACTGCCCCACTTTGTACTGCCCGGACATCCGCAGCATGTTATCCAGCGTGGTAACAACAGAGAACCGATCTTCTGTCGGGCTGCAGATTATCAGTTTTATCTTGAAAAGCTTGAGGCGGTCTGTCAAAAATATCATTGCGATCTACACGCTTATGTATTGATGACGAACCACACGCATTTGTTAATAACCCCCCAGAGGGAAGAGGGTATAGGTAAAGTAATGCAGGGTTTGGGCCGTTACTACGTCCAGTATTTCAATTACACTTACAAGCGTACCGGTACTCTATGGGATGGAAGATATAAAGCCACCTTGCTGGATTCGGAGAGGTATCTGCTTGCCTGTATGAGATATATCGAGCTTAACCCAGTGCGGGCAGGGATGGTAAATCATCCCAGTGAATACCCCTGGTCAAGTTACCACCACAACGCAACAGGGTTACAGAATGGATTGATCCAGCAACATTCAGTCTACAGGCGGATCGGAAACGCAGCAAAGGATCGCCAAGCCGGATGCCGGGCTCTTTTCAAACGGCACATCAGTGGATCTGCATTAGCAGAACTGCGTGAAGCGACTAATAAGGGCCGCGGAAAAAAATAACTATCCGGTTTGGGGCTGCGGAGCTATTTTGATGAACCAGTGCTCCAGGTCAGTAGTGCGCTCCAGTCGAGACTCAATATCCAGCATGGCCCTCTTCGCCACGGTGACTCCTTTGCGGTAGGATTTCGTGACCTTGCGCACAGTAGGTTTGATGCCTCGATACGTCATGCTTCGCGCTAACCCCAGAGCTTTATCTATAGAATCGATGAGCTCACCCTGCCAGTGGTTCTCCAGCACACCCCACAAGCGTTCCACCGGATTGTACTTGCTGTGATAGGGCGGGTAGTAGGCAAGTTGAATGGTTAGTTGATGAGCATCGGAAAGCTCAACCAAGCGTTTGAGCCATTGGGTACGACGGCCACTACTTTCCGGGCCGTTATCGGCATTTATCAGTAGGGTGTGAAGAGCAAAACGTTTTTTCCACTGTGGCATCATCTCCTCAAGACGGTCTACCATGAAGTCCGCCGTTACCTTGCTTTGACTAAACCACAGGTGATTATCTCCGGTTTTCGGTAACAGGATACCGAAGGGGGTAAGTGTCGCCTCAGGCTGAAAATCATGATCCCAGGCCCTTTCCCCTTGCCTGCTGTAGCCGCCGCGGGAGAACGGTCCCACTTTCACCGCTGCCTTGGTATCCAGGGATATCCGCAATATGCCATCGTCTTGATCAGCCACATGGTTGACTTGATGAACCTCTTCGAAGATCGCATCTGTTTTGGGGATTTTCTTTAACGGAAGACACTTTCTGACCTTGCGCAGCTGGTAACCGAGGTCGTTGAGTTTGTTTCGCAAAGTACGTGTACACGGCAGTTCGGTATCGGAATAACCTCGCTGTGCGATTAGCCGTAGACGCACTTCATCGGCGCTGAGTGGTGAATAGATACGGGTGCTGCGGAAAGTTGGATCAGTTTGCCCCGAGGGCTCCACTATCGAGCATATATCATCGAGCAGATGAGGTAGACGTTCTTCGATTCGCCGCCTACCCCGTGCGCTGAAACGATTTTCAAAAGTTGTTCCACTTAGAAGCTCAGTTTGCCCTTTGCGAACAGTGACACGATTCCATCCCAGAATCTCTTCAGCAAAACATTGGCCGCCACGGCCTATCAGATTGACTACACTCCCCATGAATTGACGCCGATCACTACCCTTGAGCAGCGATGCAGTATTTTTCCATAAAGAGACTACCTCTACATTTGATTTTTCCGTGGGTTGATCATGGGGTGAATTTTAACAACCATCGTCATGAATAAGTAGCTAATTCCGGATAGTTATTTTTTTCCGCGGCCCTAAGACCTGGGTGCTAGGGAATGATAGCTTCAGAACCCGGATTGAAGAACAATTGAACCGGCCTGCGACAGCGAAGATGCGGGGTGGTGATAGAAAATCAAAGACTTTCCGAGGATCATGACAAATCAATCGAGTCTGACCCTATCGATTCCTCAGTCTTATCGAACCGGAGATGATATTACTAGTAATTTAGGTAGTGCTTCTGAGGTTATGAGAACAAGCCAAAATCAGGGTGTATCTGCAGCAGGTTATATAATCAAGAGATATGTTATTCCATACAAGGTTTTCAATGCTGCTATTCAAATGGATACTATAAGGAATTATTGTTCAAATCTATGTCAGATGGATGCGTTTGAATTCCAATATAATTATAGTTCAGGAAGAAGGTGATGCGGGTTTTTGAAGCAATATTGCTTTGTATGCTGTATTTGCTATCAGGAGGATTGTACGCTGCAAAAGTGGAGGGCGATTGTTCTGTCTTGTTTTTTACGAGACAACATCAAAAGGCAATTGGAACATGTGAGTGGCAAATTAAGAATAATAGTGATTTTCAGGTAAGTGGTTATCTGCTTGGAGAAATATATGCGAAAGGTCTATCAGTAGAGGTAGATGATAATTTGGCACTAGTGTAGTGTCCTAATTTAATCCTATATTAAGAGCCTTTCTTTGATATAATGCTGCTGTACCTAAATGGCGGGATTATTACTTTATGAGAGTAGCAG
>JAESPE010000214.1 GCA_016756835.1 gamma proteobacterium endosymbiont of Lamellibrachia anaximandri
TTCCCCTCTGGCGCAAGGCACGCCGGGTAAGCAGTGCGGCCTCGCGGCTACCGGGGACTACCAGCCTTCGCTTCGCTCTCCATGGCTGGCAGCGACTGAATATGCGGAAAAAGCCGCAATAATCGCTGCTGCCACCAGGGACATAGCGGAAGTGCTGCTGAATGAAGACCTCAGTCAACTCTCATTGGATTCCGCACAACATCCAGCCATCGCATTCCACTCCCCCTGTACCCTGCAACACGGACTGGGCATGCAAGGGGTCGTTGAACGACTGCTTCTGGACCTCGGATATACCCTCACAACCGTCGATGATGCCCATCTGTGCTGCGGCTCCGCAGGCACTTACTCCCTGTTGCAGCCAGACTTATCCGATAGACTCAGACGCAACAAACTCCGCAATCTTCAGGCAGGTGAGCCAACACTCATCGCCACCGCCAATATTGGCTGCCTGAATCACCTGCAGGCTGAATCCAGGGTACCTGTAAAGCACTGGATCGAATTACTGGATCATTCTCGTACCCCTTCTTGAGGAGCACTAACCGGCAATCACCCATTTGCTTCCCTCCCGGGTGGCAAATGCTATGATTGGAGGAATAAAGGATAAAGAGATGGTGCAGCGGAACATGCCTCAAACAATTCAACCTCAAACTTGGCGTCCACCGCGTTTCATTCAATGGTTATGCGCGGCTCTCTATCTGCTGCCACTCTGGTTCAGTCCCGTCCAAGCCACTGTCACTGACCTTCCGGAAAACAAGGTTGCGAGACAACAGTTTCTAGACGCCGAACAGGCTCTGAAAAAGAACCAGTTGAAAAAATACCAGGCACTCAAGCATCAACTACAGGCCTATCCCCTGCTGCCCTATCTTGAATACCAGGAGATTACCCGGCATTTGTCACGGCAGGATTCCCAAACCATCCGGACATTCATAGACAAATACGCCGATACGCCGCTTGGCAGCAGACTGCGTAACAAGTGGCTGGACTTGTTGGCAGACAAGCATCGCTGGAAAACCTATCTCGATTTTGCCGAACCGGGGGGAAGTATAAAACGCCAGTGCCACCGCTTGCGGGCATTGATCGAAACCGGCCAGCAGCAACACGCGTTTACTCAGATCGAACCTGTCTGGCTTAGCGGTCGTTCCCGTCCAAAGGCCTGTGATCCGGGGTTCAAGGCGTGGAATGATGCCGGTGAATTAACCGACACGCTGGTATGGCAGCGGATCGGCCTCGCCATGCAGGCCAGGCAGATCCGTTTGGCAAGATATCTCAAACGTTTTCTGCCGAACAGCGAGGGTAACTGGGTCAGCCTCTGGATCGACATTCATCGTCATCCACAAAAGCTTATGCAGAATCAGCGTCTGCTGCAAAATCATCCCATGCGGGACGAGATTCTGGTTCACGGGGTCCGGCGACTGGCTCGCAAAAAACCCGAAAAAGCCTTCGAATTTTGGCAATCGTTGCAACTGCGGGGACAATTCACAGATGCTCAAAAACTCACCGTAGGCCGCGCGCTTGCCGCCAATCTGGTGGACACATCCGGGGAGACATTTTCCCGGATAATCGAACAGGTTGTGCCGAAACATCTGCGGCTGGATCCAAATCTCTCCGACAAGCAGTTCCGTCAGGCCTTGGAGTCCCAGGATTGGGAACGGGTACTCGCCACCATTGCCGACCTCTCCGAGTCAGACAAAGCGAAAGAGCGCTGGCGGTACTGGCGTGCCAGAGCGCTGTTACAACTTGGCCAGCAGGAGAAAGGCAACCAACTGCTCGAAACACTGGCGAAGAACCGCAGCTACTACGGATTCATGGCAACCAACCGTCTGGGCACCCGTTTCACCATGGCTCATGCAGCCATTGATGTCACCGATGACCTAGTGGATCGCATTGCCAGTCAACCCGGCATGCAGCGGGCGAGAGAGCTGAAAATTCTTCACAGACCCATCGACGCACGCCGTGAGTGGAACTGGGCACTGAGTAACCGCAGCACCGAAGAACTCAAGGGCGCGGCCCGCCTGGCACAGCAGTGGAATTGGCCTTCTCAGGCCATTATCACCCTGGCAAAGATCCGTCACTGGAATGATCTGGAGCTCCGTTTCCCCCTCAACCACAGGACGCTGATCGACCGACAGGCCAAGAGTCTCGATATCGACCACGCCTGGATCTACGCCATTTTGCGTCAGGAGAGTGCATTTATCACCGATGCCCGTTCCAGTGCCGGCGCCATGGGTCTGATGCAGCTAATGCCCCGCACTGCCCGCGACGTAGCGACAAGCACCCGGCACGGTCCATTCAAAACCCGGGATCTTCTGAAACCCGGAGTCAATATCAAACTGGGCACCAGCTATCTGGAGAGCGTCTATCAGAAACTGCAGAACAACCCGGTACTGGCTACAGCCGCCTACAATGCAGGCCCTTGGCGCGTAATGAAGTGGCTGCCGAAAGAATCACAGCCAACCGACGTCTGGATCGAGACAGTTCCGTTTCGGGAGACCCGAGAGTATTTGAAACGCGTACTTGCTTATACTGTCATCTACTCCCACCGGTTGGGAGAAGCCCCCCCCAGCCTGCCGGAGGAGTGGTTAAAGCCGATTGTTTTGCCGGAGCCTGTTGAGGGGTAAGGAAATTAGGACTGAGCCTTCTAGTGTAGTGTCCTAATTTAATCCTATATTAAGAGCCTTTCTTTGATATAATGCTGCTGTACCTAAATGGCGGGATTATTACTTTATGAGAGTAGCAGCGAAAATCACATTATCAGACTCAG
>JAESPE010000215.1 GCA_016756835.1 gamma proteobacterium endosymbiont of Lamellibrachia anaximandri
CGCGTACGTTTACCGCCGCCTCCACGCTGGACATCGCCAGCATGGCTAACGGCGCAAGCATCGCCAGCCAACGCCATTTTATCGATCTCTTCATCGGATTCCCCTCCGTTACTACCTGAATTGGCATCCATGCCGACTTTTCATTCCGACTCAAATCTCCTTCTATCGCCACGTACGGATGGTTTGTCCGCATTCTCCCCGTGGATTCCAGACAGGCTATGAGTCCGAACTCCTTATTCCAAGTCTAGGAATCAAGACTGTGGCTTACCATGCAAATCCAGACAATTCGATCAATAACAGCGATAACAATGACACTGATCAACTCATTTCTCAGAGAGGTGGGAACGATTCGACTTAAGCCTTTTTACAGCCGCAAACCGTCAGGGTAAAAAGCGGGAGAGTATCGGCATAAGAGATAAATCCAACAGACTCTCCGGCAAAAAAAAACCCACCCCGGCTCCAGCCGGGGTGGGTTTATTGTTTCTCACTTCAAGGGCCTCCCTGGCCCCCGATCATCCAGACTTACGGCGCCAGAGGCGGCAGGTTTGGAATTACATAGTGAGTGCCGTCTGAGTCGAACTCAGCCTTCCATTCCCAGGTTCCACCGAAAGGAACGCGGCGGTTGAGAACAGTCGATATATCGGCAGTCTTGGCGCCAGGATCACAGACAGTCGCTGCCTGAGCAGCAGGAGCCAGGGTACCCAGGAGTGACGTATCGTCAATGATCGTACGGTTGTCAGGCACACCGGTCAGCGTCATCTCCAGATTCTGGAGTTCTGCGTCACCGATATTTTCAACCGTGATGATCATGCCGTAGTGGTAGGTGTAACGACCCGTGCGAGTAACCCAACAGTTCTCATAGGCGGTCACATAGGCCAGACCGACCGCAATGAACTCGGCATCGGAGGCAGCAGAGGCGCCGTGGTTATCGGTTACCCTCAACGTAGCCACACCAGAGGTAGGTGCTGCAAAGGTCTTGGTCACCACACCAGGAGCTACGGGGGTACCGTCGTCAGGCACTTCGTTGAAGACGCCGTCACCATCCAGATCCCAGTCGTAGGAGACGATAGTGTCACCTGGGTTTGGATCGAAGGATGCCGAGCCGTCGAAGGTTACCGGAACGCCAGGAATCGCAGCCCAAGGACCGTTGGTTACCGGAACCGGTGGTACCTGGAAGGTGCCCACTTCAACGTTCAGCGAATCGCTGTCGGTCATGGCCGGATCGGGATTGGCAGGAGTACCGCCATTATCCGTCACCTGCAGGGTCACCGTGTAGCTGGCGGTTGCACCCGTATCAGGATAGACATTGCTGGCTGTCACGCCAACCGCGCCTTCACCCGCTGCCGGGAAAGGTCCTGCTTCCCACCAGAGACCGTCACTTGCATCGAAGTCCCATCTGTAGACAAACAGTGCCTTGGTCGGGTCGGTATGTACCGAAGCGGAACCGTCAAAGTTCACAACAGTACCAGGCAGTACAGACTGGTCAGGACCAGCCTGTGCAACCGGTGGCAGACTGGCTACTTCTGGCGCCAGGATTGCCAGGGCGACATAGGTATCGAAATCCGTGTTGAACCAGTTGTAGATACCACGGAAGTAACTGCCCTTATAGGTGGCGGACGTGAACTGACGGCTGTTGACCAGCCAATTGGTGTACTCCTGAGTCCAGTCGATACCCCGGAAGTTGTCGTCCGGAATACCATAGAGCTTCATCGCCTTGTAGAAACCATACATGGCATAGAAGTTCCGAGTGTTGCCGTCGCTCGCTGTGGTAAAGAAGTTACGTTCCAGGTAGTCCAACGCACGCTGCACTCTTGAATCACCGATAGGCGTACCCACCCACTGGTGGTCGATCACGCCCGCTGCGGTGCGTGCATAGTTAGCGCTACCGCAGTAGGTGTAGCAAAAACCACCGCCGTGTCCGGTAGTACCCGGATACTGGGATGCGGTCAGCCATCCGTCCTGCTGGGTCTTGGCAACCGGATTGGCATCTATGCCCCAACGGGTAGCCGCTTCAGCCAGCGCCAGCGCAGGCCACTGATTAACAGAGTTATCCGGACCAGCGGAGTGTTCCCAATAACGCCAACCATTGCGGACACAGCTGTTGCTATCGCCCTGAGACCAGACCAGATAGTCCTTGGTGTCGACTGCGATGTCATACAACGTCATGCCGTTGACCGCAGCATTGCCGTAATTGACCACATGGGACTGCCCGGTCGCCAGACTGCCCGCATTGACGATAGCCATCATCATGAAGGGGGTGTAGTACTGGTTGGTGGACTGGAAGCGCAGACCCTTGTTGTCGTTGTCGGCATCAGTATCACCCAACTCAGGATCGCCTACGCAAGCCTGGTTGGTCATGTTGACCGCCGTGGGATAGATCCGCAGAATACAGGCCAGACCCTCTTCGACCACTGCCTTGTAGATATCCTCGTCGTTGGAGTCGAGGTTATGGCCGTGGTTCTCAAAGGCGAGCAGCGCCATACCGGTGGACGCGCCATACTGACCGCTACCATAGAAGCAGCCCTGATAGGAACCGCCGGTAAGGATACGGTTGTATGAGTAGCGCAGACCGTCATCGATCGCATCATTCTTCTGGCGGTTCAGATTATCTGCACCTATGACCAGCATGTTGATGGTTTCGGAGTCGGTGTCTGCAATGTTGCCGGGGTCCCGGCAGGTA
>JAESPE010000216.1 GCA_016756835.1 gamma proteobacterium endosymbiont of Lamellibrachia anaximandri
GGGACGGCCGGGGCACAAACAGGCTGTCGAAGGCCGAGTCGATTTTGGGGACTGGGATGTCCCAAAATCTTTCACGAGGTCGAAGACTCACTTGATCCCTGTCCTCTTCCATACATTTTTGGATTCTGTTTCAGATTCTTCAGAGGCATATTATTTCAGCTTATCCAGAAACCCGTCTACACAAACTGAGCAAGATCGGTCCGTTTCTGCTAAATGATGCACAATCCCTTCTCGCTTGAAAGGGTCACTTTTTGCGTCATGCCCCCCGCTGTAATCGTCCACCCCTGGACATCATAGGATACAGGGCGGCGCAAGAGAGGCCGATTTCAGTGAAACAGAACTGGACAGGCTGAATGTGCTTTGCCCGGCAGTGTTTTGACTTTAGTCAAGTTCTCTTCATATAACCTAAAGAAATTACTGGCATGGCCGCTAAACTATTTATAGTGAATTGAAGGGATTGGCATCAGATTGGCTATTCGTCTGAACAGTAGATGAGAGAGGTGACCTGGAATAACCGCTATTTTGGACATCACTGAAAAAATGAATGCAAACAGTGATTTAACAAGAATTTAACAAGAATTAAACGGCCGGTATTGCTACCGTTGGCCATGACATTCATTATTCTAACGAGTACATTTCTCGCTTCAATTCTATGGATTGAGCAGGAGCATGCAAGAGAGAAATTCCTCTCTCTCAAGAATTCCATCGAAGCCTCTTTTCTGAGGAAACTGGATGATGAGGCGGCGCTGCTTTCCAGCCATCTCTTTTTCATCAGCAACAGCAGCTGCTTTCAAAATGCCTGGAGGAGACAGGACAGACAGGCATTGCTGGCATGCAGTGGGCCTGTCTTTCAGCAAATGCAGGCGTTTTTCCAAGTCTCGGAGTTGAATTATGTCACAGACGATTTCAACTATTTTTTGCGTGTTAACGAGCCCTCAAGATATGGAGATTCTGAGCGTGGTCGAGTTGTGCACCGTGCTGCCAATACCGGAGAGCTCAGTTATGGCCTGGAGATCTCCCAACGCGGTCAACTCCTCCTGATAATTGCAAAACCCTGGCATTTTGAAAACAGCACTCCCGGTTTCATCGAAATGAAGATTGATATTTCTGATGCTATCCATGAGGTTGCAGCCGTACAGAATGTAGATCTTTTTGCTTTCATTGAAAAACCGGAGATCAATAGGGCATTGTGGGAGCAAGAAGCGAATCGATCCGGGAGCGACTATGGTTGGGAATTCCTGGAAAACCACATTGTCACAATTGGCGACCCATTGAGTTTTCCCAATAAACAGAAACATTTTTTTGACGGTCATGTTATCGAAGATGAAGAACCGGCAATCAACTACAGAGACAAGGAGCGATCCTACTCATTAGGCAAGTTCCCTCTGCTTGATGAGGCCGGTCGTTATATAGGCCATATTGGGATAATCCTTGATAACACAGAGGAACAGATTGCAATCTGGGGGCTGTTCGGGCGTTTTCTTACTCTCTTTCTGGTGGCAGGCAGCATTCTGTTTTTATTGTTTGTCCGATACCTTGGCCGTATTGATCAGAGGCTGGCAACAGTGTACCGCGATCTACATCAGGAGATTACTGAAAGAAAAAGAATGGAGATCTCTCTACGCAAGCTTTCGAGTGCAGTTGAGCAGGGGGCCAGCGCTGTTGTGATCACCACTGACCGAGGAGAGATCGAGTATGTCAACCCTCGCTTTAAAGAAGTGACAGGCTACTCTTTGGATGAGATTAGAGGGAAAACACCCAGAATATTGCGCTCGGGGGAGACCCAGGCTGACATATACGAAGATCTCTGGAATACCATTTCGGCAGGACGGCACTGGGTTGGAGATCTGCACAACCGCAAGAAATCCGGAGATCTCTACTGGAGCCATCTCTCCATTTCACCGATTACCGCGGATAGTGGAAAGATCACTAACTACGTTGCAGTCAGTGAAGATGTGACTGAACTGAAATCAGCCCATGAACAGATGGAACGCCTGGCCTTCTACGATACCCTGACTGAACTGCCAAACCGCCGTCTGTTCAAGGACCGGTTAGAGTGGGCCATTAAGGATGCATCAAGAAAAGGTAGTTCAGTGGCTCTTCTGTTTCTCGATCTGGACCATTTCAAACATGTGAACGATACCCTGGGACATGAGGCAGGGGATTTGCTGCTGAAAAGCGTAGCCCGGACGTTGACAAAAAGCGTAAGGGGAAACGATACGGTAGCACGTCTTGGGGGGGATGAGTTCACCATTCTTCTGACGGATATACAGAGTCCTTCCGCTGCCAGAAAAGTAGCGGAAAAGATTTTACAGTCGCTGCGATCACCAGTTCATCTGGAGGGTAAAGAGGTCACCATAACCACCAGCATCGGTATTACGCTGGGTCCTGAGGATGGAACCCATGCCGATGCGCTGATGAAATATGCTGACCTCGCCATGTATAAAGCCAAGGAGACAAGTGAGTCTTCGACCTCGTGAAAGATTTTGGGACATCCCAGTCCCCAAAATCGACTCGGCCTTCGACAGCCTGTTTGTGCCCCGGCCGTCCCGG
>JAESPE010000217.1 GCA_016756835.1 gamma proteobacterium endosymbiont of Lamellibrachia anaximandri
AGGTTGTCGCGTAGTGCCAGTGACCGGGACGGCCGGGGCACAAACAGGCTGTCGAAGGCCGAGTCGATTTTGGGGACTGGGATGTCCCAAAATCTTTCACGAGGTCGAAGACTCACTTGATCCCGATCTGCGTGGGATTGACGGTGCGAAAGGGGCGGATGGTTGTGGATTTCAGCGGCACGGCAGAGCAGGTGCCGGGCAACATCAATTGTCCATTCTCAGTGGCCGCAGCGGCGGTCTATTACGTCTTTCGCTGCCTGATGCCGCCGCAAACTCCAGCTTGTGCCGGTACCTTCAGGCCAATCCAACTGCAGGCTCCTGAGGGTTCGCTGCTCAATGCCCGACGTCCCGCTGCTGTGGCTGCGGGCAATGTGGAAACCAGCAGTCGGGTGGTGGATGCAGTGCTTGGGGCATTGACGCAGGTATTGCCTGCGTTTATCCCCGCTGCCAGTCACGGCAGCATGAACAACCTGGCGATGGGCAGCGACCAGGCGGGAAACCGCTGGGACTATTACGAAACCATCGGCGGCGGCATGGGAGCGGGTGGTGCCGGGGGTGGCCTGAGTGGTCGGCAGACCCACATGACGAATACCCTTAACACGCCTATCGAGGTGGTAGAGAATCGGTTCCCGTTGCGGGTGATACGCTATGCCCTACGCCGGGGTTCCGGTGGCACAGGCCGAAGAGCCGGTGGTGATGGTTTGATCAGGGAGTTTGAGTTCCTCTCCCCGGCGGAGGTGACCCTATTGACAGAACGCCGCAGCCACCGGCCCTGGGGGATCGATGGCGGCAGTCCCGGTCTGTCCGGGCGCAACCTGCTCGATGGTGAGTCCCTGCCTGGCAAGGCCAGCCTGCATGTGGAAGAGGGGCAGCGTCTGACCATAAAAACACCAGGTGGTGGTGGTTGGGGTTCATGGCAATGAGGTCCTGAAGGGCCAAATCTGTTTTATCGATTGGAATAACAGGTAGTCAGTTATGTGTGGTATCTGCGGTGAGTTGCGGTTTGATGGTGAATCTGCGGATCTGGGTGCGATCCAGCGGATGACTGCCCGCTTGGAGCGAAGGGGACCGGATCATGGCGGCAGCTACAGTGATGGTCCGCTCGGCTTCGGTCACCGGCGTCTCTCCATCATCGACCTGTCGGAACATGCCAATCAGCCGATGGTGGATTCGACACTGAGTCTGGCGCTGGTCTTCAATGGGACTATCTATAACTACCGGGAACTGCGCGAAGAATTACGCGGGAAAGGTTATGCATTTTTCTCCCATGGCGATAGCGAGGTAATTCTCAAGGCCTGGCACGCCTGGGGTGAGGATTGTGTCGACCATCTGCAGGGTATGTTTGCCTTTGCGGTTTGGGACTATGGAAAGAAGCAGCTTTTCATGGCGCGGGACCGGTTGGGTATCAAACCCTTCTACTATTCTTTGACCAAAAACAGGCTTCGCTTTGCCTCCAACACACAGGCCCTGCTTGCCGGTGGCGGCGTGGATACCTCCATCGATCCTGTTGCGCTGCACCACCAGTTTACCCTGCATGGCGTCGTCCCGGCACCGCATACGATCTACAAGGGTATTCGCAAACTGGCGCCTGGCCACTGCATGGTGCTGTCCGAAAGGGGTGAGCCCAGGATGCGCCGTTACTGGTCTTTTCCCGCCACCCGTCCGGAGAAACCCTTGTCGGAAGGTGAATGGCTGGAGGCGATTCACGATTCGCTGCGTTATGCCGTGCGCAAACGCAATGAAGTGGCAGACGTGCCTGTGGGCGTCCTGCTCTCCGGCGGGCTGGATTCAAGCCTGCTGGTGGAGTTGTTGGCGGAGACCGGTGTTTCGGATCTGCGCACCTTTTCGGTGGGTTTTGAGGATCAGCCGGAAGAGAAAGGAAGTGAGTTCGAATACTCCGATCCGGTGGCGGAGATGTACGGCACCCGTCACCACAAGTACCTGATTCCCAACGACGATGTACTTAAGCGTCTGCCGGAGGCAGTGGACAATATGGCGGAACCGATGTTCGGACAGGACGCGGTGGCTTTCTTTCTGCTGGGAGAACAGGTATCGCAACAGATCAAAGTGGTGCAGTCGGGACAGGGTGCCGACGAGGTGTTTGGTGGATACTTCTGGTATCACCGTATGTTGGCGGAGACCCAAGGTGAGCCGGTGGAACGGTTTGCAAAACACTATTTCGATCGCGACCATGATGAGTTCCTGCACATGGTCAATCCTGAGTTTGGCGGCGAGGATCACACCCGCAAGCTGATTGCACAACTGCTGGCGGAACCGGATGCCGATACCTTCATGGATGCTGTACTGCGTCTGGACACCACCACTTTGATCGTCGACGATCCGGTGAAGCGGGTGGATAACATGACCATGGCCTGGGGGCTTGAGGCGCGCGTGCCCTTCCTGCGCTGCCAGCCATGGAGAGCGAAGCGAAGGCTGGTAGTCCCCGGTAGCCGCGAGGCCGCACTGCTTACCCGGCGTGCCTTGCGCCAGAGGGGAAGCA
>JAESPE010000218.1 GCA_016756835.1 gamma proteobacterium endosymbiont of Lamellibrachia anaximandri
TCCCCTCTGGCGCAAGGCACGCCGGGTAAGCAGTGCGGCCTCGCGGCTACCGGGGACTACCAGCCTTCGCTTCGCTCTCCATGGCTGGCAGCGAAGGAGATGCTGGTTACTGCCAGCCAGGTACCCACATCAGCACCTATGCGGCCATCCATACCGGTAAAAAAGTTGACCACATTGCGATGTTCCACCATAACCCCTTTGGGTTTTCCAGTGGATCCGGATGTATAGATGATATACGCCAGATTTGATGAGCGGACTCCGGTCTGCGGCGCATCGCCAGGGAACCTCGCTATATTCGGCCACTCTGCGACCGGATCAAGCAGTTCCACTTCCAGGCCATCAAAGACTCCCAAGTGCTCCTTCCCGCAGATGATCAGGGAGAGGCCGGCATCCTGAACCATGTAGCGTAGCCGCTCCTTAGGGTAGTGAGGATCCATCGGCACATAGGCTCCACCCGCCTTGAGCACTCCGAGCAAGGCCACTACCATCTCCGGTGAACGTTCCAGGGAGATGCCCACTGGCACATCCGGACCCACCCCTTGCCTGATCAAATATTGAGCAAGACGATTGGCCCGAAGATCAAGCTCCTGATAGCTGAGAAGCTGATCCTGGAACACCAGGGCGGTGGATTCCCGGGCCTGCGCGGCCTGTTGGGCAAAGAGCTGATGGATACAGTCATCGGCGGCATACGTCTTTGAGGTGTCGTTCCAACCTTGCAGCAGTTGCCCCCGTTCCTCCTGTGTAAGGATGGAATAGGTTCCCACTGCGCGCTCTTCGTTGCCACCAATCTGGTGTACCAACTCCTCAAACTGGGCCTGCATCCGGGTGATGATCTCATTACTGTAGACGGTGGTGTCGTAATGCCATTCCAGGGCGCCATCCTGATCAGGTACCACCAGCGCCAGCGGCAACCCATCGGTCAGCAACGCCTCCGCTTCGCCCTCCCGGATCACGGTGACCGGCAGCGGCGGCAAACCAGCGGCGTTCAACCTGCCTTCTAACCCCTTGAAGCGAAGAGCCAGATCCCGAGAAAAGCCGTTGTGCTCACGCAACACCGCCAAGGAGGACTCCAGCTGATCACAGAGCATACGCACGGACTCCACCTCGCGCAGATCTATCCGCCAAGGCACCAGGGGCGAGATAAGCCCCGCTGCTTTCCGCGCTTGAACCTGCAGACGTTGATCGCTATACCCCAGGTCGAACCGTTCATGGCCGGTGAGACGTGCGATATAGTGGGCGAACAGTGCTGTCAGGCGGTCGCCGCCGGGTGCTCCTGGGAGGGTCTGGGAACTGCTTTCATGCGTACTCCCACCTCGTTCTGCCGGTTTATGCCGGGCATAGGGGATGGCTGCCAGCTCCAGCTGCTGCAGTTTGCGCCGCCAGAAACGCTCGTCACAACAGACTGCCTCATCAACCTGCGTCACATCCTCGCGCAAGGAGTGGGAGAGAAAGGGTAATCGGTTCCCAACGCTCAAACCAACCGCTTGTACCACTTCCAAAGGATTGCGGCTCTGATCCGCATAATCACGCAGTCCGGAGATTCGTACATCCCCGGATGCGGTGCTGATGCTGAGGCCTTGTTCTCCGATCTCCAGCAGAGTTCCCCCCGGCTGCTCCGAGGTACTCTGCAACAGTTCAATATTCTCGGCCGCTAACGCCCACCCCCCCAGCCAGAGCTTGGGTAACGCCAGGGGATTGTCATAGGCACCAAAGTCGAGGGCACGGAAAATAGCCTCCAAAGCCTCGGCTTCAAGCTCGAAATCCAGCACCGCCGCCGCCTCAGGCCGCTTGCAGTAACAAAAATAAGATCGATGGCTCAGGTCCTGGGGTATTGGCTCCAGACTTTCTTCCAACACCCCCTGCACCAGCTCCTGAAAGCTATCCAGCCCCGACTCGTAACACTTGGCATTCAGGGAGAGAGAGGTTTCAGTCGCACTGATCGGAAATATGCGCTGAGTGAGAATATCTCCTTCGTCTACGCCCCCTGCAATCTGATGCCAGGTAACGCCGTGCTGCGACTCACGATTAAGGAGTGCCCAAGCCGGGGTATTGAGCCCCGCATAGCGGGGCAGCGGCCCGTCGTGGAAGTTGATCGCCATGCGCTGCGCGGACTCCACTGCAGCTTCGGGCAGTACGGACAGGTTGACGATACTGAAAAGGAAGTCGAAGGGCTTGTGGCGCAGGCGTTCCACCATGCTGCTATCGTTGTTGAAGCAGGGAATCTCCTGTTCCTCGCCCCAGGCTCTGACATCCGGGTCGCTGCTGAAAATACCGTATACATCAAACCCCTGCTGTATAAGATGTTCGACACAGCGAATTAGGAAGGATTCACCACCAATCACATAGCAACAAGTGAGTCTTCGACCTCGTGAAAGATTTTGGGACATCCCAGTCCCCAAAATCGACTCGGCCTTCGACAGCCTGTTTGTGCCCCGGCCGTCCCGG
>JAESPE010000219.1 GCA_016756835.1 gamma proteobacterium endosymbiont of Lamellibrachia anaximandri
TTCCCCTCTGGCGCAAGGCACGCCGGGTAAGCAGTGCGGCCTCGCGGCTACCGGGGACTACCAGCCTTCGCTTCGCTCTCCATGGCTGGCAGCGGCCGAAATCAAACAACCCGGTGCCGATAACAGTCTCTACCTGCCCTTTCTGAAGCTAAATCCGGCGCACGGCTGAATCTTCAGCATCAGCAACATAGAGCCAGTCATCTTTAATACTTAACCCACTGGGTTGACTAAAGGAGGAAATCTTGAGATCGCCATCATCAATACCCTCACGCCCCGATCCAGCATAGGGCCGAATTTTTCGTGACTGGGTGTCGTAGCGCCAGATCTGGTGACTGCCTGCCATTGCGACATATAGCTCATTCTCCTTCAGCACCAATCCCCACGGAGACGCCAAGCCTATATGCAGGGCATCAAACTCACCATTGCGGTAGCGCTCCAATCGGCCATTTCCGGCAACTGTCGTTACGGACAGGGCCTCAAGGTCGATATATCGGATCAAATGGTTACCTGTATCAGCAACATAAAGCCCATGCTCTCCAAAGGCCAGTCCTTGCGGTGAATCAAAACGGGCATCGGCAGCAGCGCCATCTGATCGGCCGGCTTCAATCCCTCCAAATATATGCTGAATCCGCCCTCCGTGATCTGCAAGAATAACTCGATGATGTAGCGTATCACTAATGGCCACATATTGGTCTGAAACAGCTATCTTGCCTGGCGCGGCAAGGATTGAAGATTCAAATCGATCTTTTTCCAGCTTGAGCGGGATTGGGGAAGCATCAAGGATAGACTTGTGTTCCCGCAGAAGCTGGCTGATCGTCTCATCGAAGAGGTCATATCTACCTTCACCAGAATACTTTCCAAGTACATTACCTGCAGGATCGATCACCACTCTGGTAGGCCAGGCGCGCATACCGTAGTAGGTACCCAGCTTGAAATCGACATCATTCACTACCGGGTGTTCAATACCGTAGCGAACAACGATATTTCTCAATGTTTCAAGGTTTTTTTCATTATCGAATTTTGGTGTATGGACGCCAATCACCAGCAACTGATGGCCATACTTCTCTTCGAGACGTTTTAGATCCGCAAGCACATGAATGCAATTGATACATCCATAGGTCCAGAAGTCGAGGATGACGACCTTACCATGGAGATCGTCAAGCTCCAGTGGACGGCTAACATTAAGCCAGGGAAGATCAGGTGAAAACGGAACGGCTCTGAACACACTTTTGGGCAAGTTCTCTACCGATTTATCTGTCTGTTCATCTGCCGAGCAACTCGATAAGAGGGTGGCAGAAAAAAGTGCGATACTGAATAAGAGTAATCTTGAAAAGGAAGCGTTGTGTGGTATGCGGGCCATATCAATACCAAAGCTTAAGACTATGGAAAAATATGATAATCCAAAGCAGGAGGCTCGTACTACCCTGTGCTTTGTATCATCAGCGATAACAAGCTGATAAATTATCTTAATGACACAAAGAAAGTAGCACAAAATCAGCTTAACAGGCAGAATTAGCTTAGCATATGACCATCATTTAACAATGGGCATTTGCAGGAAGTCTATATGATATTGGCACGGGGAGAGAAATCAAGCAAACAGCCCAAAACACTGCCGCCTGATGATAAATCTTGAGAGACTTGGTACTACTCAAGGAAAACTTTGGATAGGCGACACCCTCATGTGTGTATGTCGCCCATCCTATGAACTATTTAGTAAGTCATTTATTAGCTGCACCCAGACATATATTGTCTCAAACCTCTCTCTTCTACATCTAAAATTCCCCGGTTGCACCCGCAGTCATCACAGCAAGCATCGACTGGTTGACACGAATTGCTATTGCCTGAAGATCCGGATCTAACGTGCTATTGTTGATAAGCATGTCGAGGTTCACCATGTAGAGCCAGGCCTTTCCATCCTTGTCCTCGACAAGTGAAATCCGACATGGCATATAAGCTGAGTAGAGCGGGTTTTTAAGTATCATTTTCACCGCATCCTCTGGATCACAAAACTGAAAAATCTCTAAATGCGGAGAGGTGATGCCACGCGAACGAGCTTGCTCATGTACCTTCTGTCTACCAACCAGTCTCAAGTTCAATTCCGCTGCTTTTGAGGTCATGGCATCCCCTGCATCCTTGAGAGAGACACCTTTCGCGAGACTCATCTGGATGACCGATTGGTAGATACTAATAATTTCAACATCCGGATCCAAGTGAGTCTTCGACCTCGTGAAAGATTTTGGGACATCCCAGTCCCCAAAATCGACTCGGCCTTCGACAGCCTGTTTGTGCCCCGGCCGTCCCGGTC
>JAESPE010000022.1 GCA_016756835.1 gamma proteobacterium endosymbiont of Lamellibrachia anaximandri
CGGATGCCTACTTTGCTTCCCCTCTGGCGCAAGGCACGCCGGGTAAGCAGTGCGGCCTCGCGGCTACCGGGGACTACCAGCCTTCGCTTCGCTCTCCATGGCTGGCAGCGATTGAGCCGATAGAAGAGATCCTCACGAAAACGACCGGCGGAAACCTCCTCACGCAGCTTGCGATTGGTGGTAGCCAGCACTCGCACATCGAGTTCGATCACCTTGCGCCCGCCAAGGCGTTCAACTTCCCGTTCCTGCAACACGCGCAGCAGTTTTGCCTGCAGCGCCATGCTCATCTCAGAGATCTCATCGAGCAGCAGGGTACCGCCCTGGGCCTGCTCGAATTTACCGGCGGCGGACTGGTATGCCCCGGTAAAGGCACCTTTTTCGTAACCAAACAGGACGGCTTCCAGCATATTCTCCGGGATCGCCGCACAGTTGATGGCAACGAATGGGCCATTGCGCCGCTCAGAAGTCTGGTGGATATAACGGGCGAACACCTCTTTTCCGGTGCCGCTCTCCCCGTTGATCAATACTGTCGCTTCACTGTGAGAAACACGACGGGCAAGCTCCAGCACCTCACGACTGCGCAGGTCCTCGACAATTGGACCACGCTGTAATTTGTCCACGGCAGACAGGATATGCCCGGCGACTTTACTCACCAGCACCTCCGCCTCGAAGGGCTTGATCAGATAATCCACTGCGCCATCACGCATCGCATCTACCGCCTTTTCGATCGTTCCAAAAGCGGTCATCAGCAATACTGGCAGATTGGGATATCCCGCCTTGATCCGGCGTAACAGACGATGCCCGTCCATCGGGCGCATCTGCACATCGCTCACCACTATGCCCACCGGTTCCTGACGTAATATCTCCAATGCCGCACTGCCCCCTTCTGTCGCCCTAACCGGGTAGCCGGCAAGTTCGAGGGTATCGCTCAGTGCTTCACGCAGGGCAGGATCATCTTCCACGATGAGAACGGTTGCCTGACTCATGACAATCTCCTCGCCTCGATGAGAGGACTTCCGGCACCTAACACCGGTAATTTGACGGGTATCTGTTGTTCTGTTTGTTGGAGAGAAACCAGCGGAAATGCCAATTGGAAGCAAGCGCCGCCATTCAGGCTGTCAGTCAGGCAGATCTCGCCATGATGACTCAGCATCAGGTTCTGTACGACAGCCAGGCCCAGACCGGTTCCACCTGCCCGATTGGTAAAGAAAGGGTCAAAAATCTGTTCCCGGATTTCGGCCGGGACACCGGGACCGTTGTCACTGAAGAGCAATTCCACATCATCTGTAACCCTCAGCAGCAGCGTGATGCGCTTTGCACCTTGCTGTAATGCGTTATCCGTCAAATTGCTCAATACCCCGAGCAGTGCATCACGGCGGCCTTTAATCACGGCAGCCCCAGCACTGAGGTCCTCTATCTTGAGTGTCACCGACACATCGTTCAGTTCCGGCCTGATACCCTCGGCAAATTCACCCAGCAGCTCTGACAGGGAGATGAGTTCTTCTCCTTCCGATGAGCCTCGGGCAAACATTAAAATGTCGCGAATTTGGCGTTCCATATGCTGCAACCGGGAACGCAGTTTGCCGGTAAATCGTTGACGTTGACCGGATGTCAGATCGTCGCGCGAGAGATGGGAGGTGTAGAGCAAGGCGGAACTGAGGGGTGTACGCATCTGATGAGCAAGCTGTGCGGACATCTCTCCCATCGCCCCCAGCCTCTCCTGGCGGTTCAGGCGCTCCTGCAGCTTGCGAGTTTCAGTGACGTCGAGCATGACCAGAATACGTCCAGGTGCTTGCTCAAGGTCACAGGATGAGATGCTGAGAATACGCCCATTGCAGAGACGCAGGTCGTCCCCAGAATGTTGCGGGATCTGAAACAACTGCCGGCGCAACTCACGCCAGTCATCCCCTTCGTTGATGGAACCCAGCAGACGCCGTGCCGCCGGGTTGAACTCCTGCACGCACTCTTCGCCATCAAGCACGATCACAGCCGCTGGAAGTGTTTCGAGCAGACGCTCCAGACGATCGGCAATACGTTCTTTATCCGCCAATTGAAGGGTGCGTTCACTACGCGCAGCCGCCAGTTCGCTGCTCAACTGTAATACTTGATGCTGTAACTGCTGGTATGAGCCGGTCAGCTCTTCAGATAGTTGATTGAACAGATTGAACGCCGCTTCGAGGGATTGTTGGCGTTCGGGCGTTGAGCGGTTCATCGGCACGTTTTATGTCTCTGCAGTTGAATGTCATCTTGACACCCAGATACAGAGCAACAACCGTGCCTATTTTGTTATTTGTTATATTTCAATGAGTTGTGAATTCAATTATTAAGAAACGTCAAATTCCCGTCGACTCATGCTGACGTTGAAGACCATATTTACGCAGTTTTTCCACCAATGTCGTGCGACGCATGTGGAGCCGTTTGGCTGCATGCGCGACAACGCCGCCCGATTCTTCGAGGGCTTGCTGGATCAGGCTCTGCTCCAAGCTGCCAAGATGGGCCTTGAGATCGATGCCGTCGTTGGGCAGCCGTGGTGCATGCAGCGTGGTATCTGGCTCATCTCCAGGGATTGTCACTTCGGGCAGCTGCACTGTATCGAGCAATCCACCAGCAGGCCGGAATTTGTCGGGCAGATCGCCCACGTCGACTACCCCATAGGGATAGAGAATTGCCAACCGCTCTATCAGGTTCGCCAGTTCCCTGACATTACCGGGCCATCGGTAGTGACTCAAGGCCGCAACGGCTGCGGGAGTCAAACGTACCGACCCTCGCTTCTCATTCTCTATACGATGAATCAGATCGTTGACCAGTACCGGAATATCCTCCACCCGATCCCGCAGTGGTGGCATTTCTATAGGAAATACATTCAGACGATAGAAAAGATCTTCACGGAATCTGCCCTCATCAATCGCTTCTTCTAGATTGCGGTGGGTCGCCGCAATGATGCGGACATTCGCGTGCAGTGTCTTATTGCTGCCGACACGCTCGAAAGTACGTTCCTGCAAAACACGCAGCAGTTTGACCTGCATCGGCATACTCATGTCACCGATCTCATCAAGAAACAGAGTACCGCTTTCGGCCATTTCAAAGCGTCCCTTGCGGGCACTGATTGCCCCGGTAAAGGCACCTTTTTCATGGCCGAAAAGTTCGCTCTCCAGCAGATCGGCAGGAATCGCGCCGCAATTCACAGGCACAAAGGCCTTGCCCCGGCGGTGGGAGTGAAAATGAAGCTTTCGCGCCACCACCTCTTTCCCTGTCCCCGACTCACCCAATATCAAGACTGTCGCATCAGAATCGGCCACCTGCTCGATCATGCGATTGACCTGCCGTGTCGCGCGACTACTGCCGGATAGACTTCGAAACAGTTCGACCGGCCGCGCAACGACTTCACCGTGTTTGTGCGCTTCCTGATAGACCTGGGCCTTGTGGATCAACCCCATCAGGCTGTCATATTGCGTGGGGAGACTTAGCGAGCCAATAACGTTTTCACAACCCTCGACGCCCCGCCACAACTCGCCCCCATTCAAAACAGTCTGGAAGAGAGGAATCTCGGGATGCAATTCGTTCAGCTTGTTCGCAAAATTACTGAGGGTATCCCGATCCAAATCCGGACCGACCAAAACAGCAGAGCAGGCCTCGGTTGCCGATTTGATATGTTGATGGATATCCTCCGGGTTACTGGCGAACAGAACATTCCCGTCCAGAAAGCTGAGAATATGCTCCAGATATTTACGCCTCTCGGGATCCTCATCAACAAGATAGACACAGAGTCGAGGAAACGAAGGAGTTAGTTTTTCCGCCGCTTCACCCATTACACTCCGACTCCATTAAGATGAATTGATGAATTATTGAATTGCCGCCGGAAAATCACTGGTCACCAGATACAAAAATATTCAGATTATCGATTATTCGGGCACAAAGTTAATTTGATGCCAACCTTTGACGCAGAGTTAAGCAGCAAATCAGTAGAATGTCAAAATTATGTCACACCAAGAAATATCACTAGGATAAAGGGTTATCTCGTTAATTTTAAAGTGCAATTCTCCAACAAACAGCATCTTCCAATAGTTGGCGAAGTGTGAGTTCGAAAGGAGGCGACCGACAAAAATCCAGCGGGGATCCGTAATCATGGTGCGCAGGTTGCACTCTGCGTTGTCACATATCAGAGAAGCCACACCCCATGCCAACAGTCGCCACGAACACCGAAACTTTAATTCACGAAATCAGGTACATCTGCGGCCCCTACAAAGGCAGGCTGGGCAGATCAAAAGCCAATGGCGCTGATTAACAGTAGTTCAGGTAGTTGATACCGTCCGAAAAATACTCTTTACTATCCCCCAGCGCAGTATATTGCAGTGAGTTATTCCATGCCCAAGCTAACCCTTTCTTTCAAAGGCCGTATCATCGATGTCCACCATCTTGCTCAAGGCGACACACTTATCGGCAGGGATACCGACTGCACGCTTTTCATCGATAGCCTGGCAGTGGCACCGAAACAGATACTCATCAAATTGGATGAAGCGGGCTCGCATCTCATAGCGCAAGATAATAATCACCCGGTTCTCATCAACCATAAGGTCGTTGAATCAACCGATCTTGTGCATGGGGATGTCATTCAGATCGGCAAACATACCCTCTCTTATGCTGAAGACGCTCTCGAGCCGAGTGGGAAACTGCGCACCGAAGCAGCAAACGTCGTAGAGGAGGTGGCTGGTGGGAAGGAGGAAAGCTGGAGCTGCTTTCAAAATATCGATCCGGCTACCGCAACTGATACCTCGTTACCACAGGAAGGCATGTTACAGATCATGAGCGGCGACCATATTGGCCGGATCATCCCATTGAATCATAATCTCACCCGTATCGGGCGTGCCGGTAGCGACTGCGCCATTATTGCTCTCCGCAACGACGGCTATTTCCTGTCCCATCTTGAAGGCCCCGTGTCACCCAGCATTAATGACGAAAAAATTGGAGAAGAATCACGTTTGCTACAGGATGGCGACCTCATCCATGTCGGCGGGACCGAAATGCAATTTCATCTAATAGGGAGCCAGACACAATGACCACTTCAGGAAAATCGGAAGAGCGCCGCCGCTTCAGACGTGTCCTTTTTGATGCGCCAATGCGCATATCGGTGGGCGATAAATCATATGAAACAACATTGGTCGACCTATCGTTAAAAGGTGCTCTGGCCGTCCGCCCAGCTGACTGGAGCGGCCAACCGGATCAGTCCGTTGAGTTGGATATCAAACTTGGTGATACGGAGACACGAATCAGGATGCAGGCCAGTGTTGCTCACATTGGGGAAGGTGCGATCGGTTTTCGCTGCAACACCATCGATATGGAGAGCATCACCCATCTGCGGCGCCTGGTCGAACTCAACACCGGCGATGCAGAGCTGCTCGAAAGGGAGTTGGAGGCGTTGGCTTAGTTATCAAGCATCATTGTCACCACGAAGAACACAAAACACACTATAAAAACTTGTTAATCAATTAGTTATCTTTGTACTCTTCGTAGTCATCTCGGTGAATCATGTATTTCTGGACTGGCAATAGTCAGATTGCATCGAGCACTTCAGAAAGACGCTCCACCGGTACGACTTCAATCCCCTTGACCAACTGTTTCGGCACGTTGGCTTTGGGTACGATTGCTTTTTTGAAGCCGTGCTTGGCCGCTTCCCGCAGGCGCTCCTGACCATTTGGCACCGGCCGGATCTCGCCAGTCAAACCGACTTCACCAAAGGTCACCAGACCTGTCTCCATTGAACTGCCGCGAAAACTGGAAAGCACCGCCAGCAATACCGCCAGATCCGCCGCCGTCTCTGTGATACGCACCCCGCCAACCACGTTCACATAGACATCCTGATCGAACATGCTGATGCCGCAATGCCGATGCAGCACTGCAAGCAACATGGAGAGACGGTTCTGTTCCAGGCCCAGGGTAACTCGCCGGGGGTTGGCCAGCGGACTCTCATCCACCAGTGCCTGAGCCTCCACCAGTAACGGCCGGGTGCCCTCCCGGGTCACCAGAATCACACTGCCGGGCACCGCTTCGGTATGTCGGGAGAGGAAGATCGCCGAGGGGTTGCTCACCTCTTTCAGACCCCGCTCGGTCATGGCAAACACACCCAGTTCGTTGACCGCGCCGAAACGGTTTTTGATCGTACGGATGAGGCGGAACTGACTGCCCGCTTCACCTTCAAAATAGAGCACGGTATCCACCATGTGCTCCAGTACCCTGGGACCTGCCAGATTGCCTTCCTTGGTGACATGTCCGACCAGAAAAACCGCAGTGCCGCTTCGCTTGGCGAAATGGACCAGCTGCGCGGTAGCCTCTCTGACCTGGGAAACCGAACCCGGAGCGGACTGCAGCTGCTCAGTAAACATGGTCTGAATCGAGTCGACCACCAAAACTGCCGGTTTCTCCTTCTCCGCAGAGACGACAATCCGCTCCACGCAGGTCTCCGGCAGCAGGCGAAGTTCATCCACCGGCAGCCCCAGACGCTGCGCCCGCAGGGCGATCTGGCGAGGCGATTCCTCCCCGGAAACATAGAGCGTCTGCATGGAGACCGAGAGCTGCGCCAGGGTCTGGATAAGGAGCGTGGATTTACCGATACCCGGGTCTCCCCCCAACAGTATCACCGAGCCGTAAACCAATCCTCCGCCAAGCACCCGGTCCAGCTCTTTGCTGCCTGAAGGGACACGGATCTCCTGATTCGCCTGCACTGCGGCAAGGGTGTATATCTCAGGACTCACTTCGCCGGAATAACCTGCAAAACGGCCACTGCCCGGCCCTTTTGGCGCTACTGCCATCTCTTCCAGAACATTCCATGCCTTGCAGTCGGGACACTGCCCCGCCCATTTGGGAAAGGAACCTCCACAAGCACTGCAAACGTAGACCGATTTACTGTTCTTCTTTATTCCCTGTGCCACAACTAATCCTTTTCCACATCGATGAAGTCAACACGACCGGTAATACCGCACAGCAACTCATAGGCAATGGTTTCGGACGATTGCGCAATCAACTCCGCCGGTAATCCTGCGCCCCAAAGCACAACCTCCTCTCCAATTTGCAAGTCCGGCAAGGCCCTGGCATCTACGCAGATCATATCCATTGAAACCCGACCGATAAGGGGCAGTCGTTGATTGCGGATCAAGACCGGCGTCCCCGGCTTCGCATGGCGGGGATAGCCGTCGCCATAACCCACACCAATCACCGCAACCGGCATCGACTCAGGGCACTCAAAGGTGCCGCCATAACCGACACGGTCACCGGCGTTGCAATGATTCAGCGTTAATACCCGGCTAGTGAAGGTCATCACAGGCTGCAAACCTTCATCCGATCCAATGGAGTGCTGAAAGGGAGTGACACCATAGAGCATGATGCCAGGCCGAACCCAGTCACGATGTGTCTCTTCAAAGGCCAGCAGGCCCGCTGAGTTGGCGATCGAAAGATCAGTGTAGGAAGAGCGTGTAAGCCTGTCGAAGCGTTCGCACTGTTTCAGGCTGGCCGGATCATTCCGGTCATCCGCGTTCGCAAGGTGGGTCATGAGATGCAGATCACCCACCCCATTAACCTTCTGCAGTCGCAAAGCTGCTTCACTAAGCTGACTCGGCGCAAACCCAAGCCGGTGCATGCCGGTATCCACTTTGAGCCAACATTCAACAGGAAAGTTGATTTGCGTGGTTTCAAGCAGCTCAACCTGCTGTAAGTGATGCACAGTCAGCTGGAAACCGTTCTCAGATGCAGACTCGACATCCCCCGCTGTAAAGACACCTTCAAGGATCAGGATCGGCTTTGTCACACCGGCATGTCTCAGGCGCTGGGCCTCTTCGATGCGGGCCACGGCAAAACCATCCGCTGCCTGTAGCGTTGCTGCGACTCGCTCCATTCCATGACCGTAAGCATTGGCCTTGATTACCGCCCAGACGCGGCTCTCAGGTGCAGTCTCTCGAACCCTTTGCAGATTATGTCGCAGCGCCCGATGGTCAATCGTTGCCTGCGGAACAAAGGTCATCAATAACCCTCGTCGCCATAGCCATCATCGATGTAGTTTTCGAACTTTGTATATTTTCCGAGGAAAGTGAGACGCGTGGTGCCGATGGGACCGTTACGCTGTTTGCCGATAATGATCTCCGCCAAACCTTTGTCCGGACTGTCTTCGTTGTAGACCTCATCCCGATAGATGAAGACGATCAAATCCGCATCCTGCTCGATGGCCCCTGATTCACGCAGGTCTGACATGATGGGACGTTTATTGGTGCGGGACTCCAGACTTCGATTGAGCTGTGACAGCGCCATGACAGGCACCGACAACTCTTTGGCCAATGCCTTGAGAGAGCGGGAGATGGCAGATATCTCATTGGTGCGGTTATCTCCCTCACCCGGCGCCTGCATCAGCTGCAGATAGTCGAGCACGATCAGTCCCAGATCGGGGTTTTCCCGCTTGAGGCGCCGGGCGCGGGCTCTCACCTCGGTTGGCGACATCGCAGGGGTATCATCGATAAACAGCTTGGTCTCCGCCAACATACTGACTGCGGATGTCAGGCGGGGCCACTCATCATCCTCCAGCTTGCCGGTACGCACACGCAACTGATCGATGTGTCCCAGTGAGGACATCATGCGCATCGCCAGCGAATCCCCCGGCATCTCCATGCTGAAGACTGCAACCGCTTTTTTTCCCTTGATCGCCACATTCTCCGCAACATTCATGGCAAAAGTGGTCTTGCCCATGGACGGTCGGCCCGCAACGATAATCAGATCTGCGGGCTGCAGCCCGGAGGTCATTGCATCAAAATCGGTGAAACCCGTGCTTTCGCCGGTGATCGGCTCGTCCTGCTGAAACAGCGCCTCGATCCGGTCTACCGCCTTGGTCAGCAGCGACTTTATCGGACTGAATCCCCCGCCACCTTTGGAGCGCTGCTCCGCAATCTCAAAAACCTTGCGCTCGGCGTTATCGAGCAACTCAGCCGAGTCCCTGCCCTGTGGATGAAAGGCGCTATCTGAAATCTCCGTACCGACGGAGATCAAGTGCCGCATCACGGAATATTCACGCACGATACCGGCGTAAGACTTGATATTGGCTGCGCTGGGAGTCTCTTCAACCAGTCGAACCAGATAGGGCAGGCCGCCCGCATCCTCCAAGGCCCCCTGTTGCTCCAAGGTCTCGGCCAGGGTAACTACGTCAAAAGGCTGGCTATTCTCTGCCAGCGAGGCAATAGCCCCGAAGATCAGTCGATGCTCCTTGCGATAATAATCATCCTGCACCACCAAGTCTGCCACCTGATCCCAGGTGGCATTATCGAGCATCAGCGCCCCCAATACCGACTGTTCACCCTGAATCGAATGAGGCGGAACCTTCAGGGCTTCAGCGGCATGATCCGGGTAATCGGCAATCTCTTGTGGATAGTCGGGTTCAGACATTTGTCTCAAGCAGGCTGTGATCGGGCTGACATATTACCATCCAAAGCGATCGATTTTCAGTACGCCACAAACACGAATGCCCCGGCGAGTGCATGACCGGCCGGGGCAATGATAGAACGCCGAAAGAACTTACTCTTCGGGAACGATCGTCAGTTTGATAACCGCGTTGACGTCGGCATGCAGATGGATGTCCACCTCATATTCGCCGGCAACACGATAGGGGCCATTCGGCAGACGGACTTCCTGCTTCGAAAGCTCGCCGCCTGCAGCCTCGACAGCGGCTGTGATATCGGCAGTACCGACGGAACCAAAGAGCTTGCCCTCATCACCCGCCTTGTGGCTGATGCTGATGGAAAGCGTCTCCAGCTTCTCTTTGCGTGATTCGGCTGAAGCCAGCTTTTCGGCAGCATCCTTTTCCAGCTCGGCACGACGCGCCTCGAAAGCCGCCAGATTATCGGCAGTAGCCGGTACGGCACGGCCGGAAGGAATAAGGAAGTTCCGACCAAAGCCTGACTTCACGTTTACTTTGTCACCCAGATTTCCCAGGTTATCAACTTTCTGCAACAGAATAATTTCCATTGTTCTCACCCTTAAATTAAGGTCAAATGTCTTTCTCAGCCGGTTTTCATTTCTTTGCAAACCGAACACGAAAATCTACCCAGATGTCCATCAATCCAATGGTTGTCAGAACCATCACGAACTGTGGCATCAAAACAATCAACAAAAAGTACAAACCAACCAGCCAGAGCTGTCCCGAAGATCGCCCAGCCAGGCTGCCATGCGCCACCGCCAGCCCCTGTAGAAACAGAATTGCCATCAACAGCAACCCCAGGTAGCGCGCCAGCTCAGGCGTCTGTTCCGCAGGCACCAGCAGCACCACCAATACGGGGATACCGAGTACGGCAAAAACCTTCTGCAGCCGGAAGCTGTGAAACTCCTCCCGAAACCCTCCCGGGTTGAACAACAGAGCCTGCCACCATCGCGCCAGAAAGAGACTGAACGCCAGTTGCAGGAAGATACCGGCCGCAATCACTCCGGCCATCCATCCCGCCATACGTTCGACCACTTCCCCACTCTGGGTCGAGTCAAACAGACCGGCTTGCTCAAACTGCTCAGCCAGCGGCTGAAGCTGCTCTTTCCACTGAGCCACGGGGTCGCCGAACATCAGGTACTGCGCCACAATGGCCAGCACTCCGAAAGCCAATGCAGTCTGGGTCGTCAGGCTTAAAGAGCGATTGCTTCTCAGCATCACCCCCAGCAGACAGAGCGGTAACCACTGGAGTAACAGAAAACCCAATGACGGCAAAGGATTACCAAAGGCAAACCCCATCATGACTCCGCAAGCGATGGTCGCAAACAGACTGATTTTCAGTCCTGCACTCGCCCCTTGGCGCAGAGTAACGAGGCCCACGACCGCCGCACTCAAAATCCCAAGCAGAGGCAGTATCAAAGAGAGCATCGCCAGCACGGTGGTTACCATCACCGCCTGGGAAGGCCCCCGCATCACAAAGGATGCCAACCCCTTCATTCAGACTTCTCCCGCTGGTTGGTCAGATACCTCAGTGCGTGTCAGTGTATGGCAGCAACGCCAGGAAGCGGGCCCGCTTGATGGCGGTGGCCAGCTGACGCTGATACTTAGCCTTGGTACCGGTAATCCGGCTCGGCACAATCTTGCCGCTCTCACTGACGTAGGCCTTCAACAGATTGAGATCCTTATAATCGATCTCTGTGATGCCTTCAGCAGTAAAACGGCAGTACTTTTTACGACGAAAATAACGCGCCATAGTCTATATCCTCTTGATAATCCTGTGAGTTATTCGGCGTCCGCAGAAGCTTCTTCGGGCTTCTCGCCCGCAGACTCCCTGGGTTTATCACCCGCAGACTCTCTAGGCTTATCACCGGCAGACTCTCTGCGCTTATCACCCGCAGACTCGTCTTCATCCTGAGACTTGGCCAAGTGCGAGGACTCAGTGATGGCTTCATCGCGACAGATAATCATGTTGCGCAATACCGCGTCATTGAAACGAAATGCGCTCTCAAGCTCATTAAGAGCTTCTCTGCCGCACTCGATGTTCATCATCACATAGTGCGCTTTGTGGATTTTGTTGATGGGATAGGCCATCTGGCGACGCCCCCAGTCCTCCAAACGGTGAATCACACCCTCTGTGGCTTCGATACCAGCGCGATAACGCTCGATCATGGCAGGGACTTGCTCACTCTGGTCCGGATGGACCAGAAACACAACTTCATAGTGCCTCATTGTTTCTCCTTTCGGTCATAGGCAGCCTCCCGCATTTGCGGTGAGGCAAGGAGTGGCACCCGGAATATCGGGCACCGGGAAAACCGCGCATTTTACATAGAGGGGGGATTCTCCGCAACCAACGCAGTTTCTGCAGGTTACGAAGCGGGAAAATAAAGCATAAAGATTTCCCCTCCTCCGCCGCTCCAAATAGAATGCAAACAACTCCAACTGCAGGAAGCACAAGCGCGATGTCCGATTCCGTCAATGACTGGGTACGCCGTCTCCACACTGATCCGCTACCGGCACTGCACCGGACTTTGAAACAGGTCAGAGAGCTGCTGAACAGCATTTCAGGCAGTCACGCCACTATCAGTAAACTGGTAGAACACGATCCCGGATTCAGTCTGGCCATCTTCAGACAACTCAGGACCTTACCCAACAAATCACGCGAGCCGGTTACAAAAATCGCCAATGCCATCCCCCTGCTCGGCATGGACACCATCGAACGCATGACCCGTGAGTTGCCGGTTCTTGAAGATCTGCTCAAGGGTCCTCCGAGACGTGGACTCCTCGATTGCTACAGCAGAGCCGCACATGCCGCCATCTATGCTGCAAATCTCGCAGAACGTTTGGGACATCAGCATCCGGAAGCATTCGCCAATGCCGCGCTGCTGCACGATATTGGCGAAATGGCACTCTGGGTCGCAGAACCCAACACCATGAAAAATATGCAGGCGCGCATCAAACAGGGTGACGGGCACGAGGATGCCGCGCTGGAGGTACTGGGATTCACCCTGGAAGAGTTGAACTTGGGACTGGGCAACCGCTGGGAACTTCCAGAGCTGGCACAAGAGTCCCAAGGCCTCTTCAACAGCTATCAGCCACGCCCTCTGACAGTGATGATGGCTGCTGCTGTTGCCAGAACCACGGCGTCGGACTGGAACAGCCATGATGCCAGTGACAAACTGGAGCTGTTGGCTGAATTCATAGGGATCAGTGAAGCACAGGCATCCACCTACCTGCATCAACTGGCTGTAACAGCAGCCAACCAGTTGCAGTCACTTCCCCTGCCGCTACCCGCCTTCAGGCTGCTCCAGACCGGGATAACGAGGAAGGTAAAACCCCTGGCGCCGGTGACAAAGATTGAGCAACCCCTGGGAAACCGTCCGGCGGTGGAACCTCCTCCCGCTAGCGGCAAATCACCACAGGCAAAACCAAAAACCAATCCTTTACAGGTGCTTCTGACCCGCACCCTCCATGCCCTGTGTGATGAGCACGGTCTGGAGAGAGCTATGTTCGCCATGCTCTCCCCGGACCGAAAAACACTGAAGGCACGGTTTGTCGTGGACAAAAACAACGGCGCTTCATTAAAAACCTTCGAGGTCGACCTACACTCCCCCAATCTCTTCTCAATACTGATGAGAAAACCCCAAGCCTTGTGGCTGAACCCGGACAATCTGGTAAAATACCTCCCTTCGATACCTGAATCGGCCGTTCGAATCGTCTGTAGCAGTGGCTTTTTCATCATATCCGTCTTCATCAAAGACAAACCAATTGGTGTATTCTATGCTGACGTGGCCTGCACTGGCGGGAGCCTGAATACGGATCAGTTCAGCAATTTCAAAACCACATGCCGTCGTGCCATGCAGGAACTGACCCGTTAAATGCTTGATTCAGATCATTGTCCAGCCCGGACGAGCCGATAGGATACATCGGTTTAGCATAAACAACTTATCCACCTGTGACACAACAGATCGCCTATACAATCGGCAACAGCCGTTACGTCAGCATCAATGACCGTTGCACCCTGGAGTGCACCTTCTGCCCTAAAACCCAGGGCAGCATGCGGGTGCATGAGTTCGATCTCACCATGAACCACCGTCCTGACGTACAGGAGATAATCGACGCCATCGGCGCCCCGGAACAGTACGACGAGGTTGTCTTCTGCGGTTTCGGCGAACCCACCCTGCGGCTGAATGTGTTGTTGGAAGTGGCTCGTGCAGTCAAAGACCGGCGCGTGCGCGTGCGGGTCAATACAGACGGACTCTCCAACCTTGTGCATAAAGACAATACCCTGCCGGCTCTGGGTGAGTGCGTCGATGCCCTCTCGGTCTCGATGAACGCACAAAATAAGGCAGTCTATGATTTACACTGCTGCCCCAATCTGCCGGGTTCTTATGAGGCGATGTTGGATTTTCTGAAAGCCGCCCCCCGTTTCATCTCCGAGGTTACCGCCACTGCCATCGACGGACTGGAGGGTGTGGATATAGAGGCCTGTGAAACCCTTGCCCAAGAACTCGGCGTCAACTTCCGCCAGCGCGTTCTGGACCGGGTCGGCTGAGGCGATGACGTTAGCGGATCAAGTCAACACCTTCGGTCAGTATTTGCTGCACCGCTACGGTGAGCGAGTGCACAAGATTGCCATCGATGCAGCCTTTACCTGCCCCAACCGTGACGGCACCAAGGGCATAGGCGGCTGTACCTTTTGTAACAACGTCTCCTTCAGCCCTAATGGCCGTCAATCAAAGCCCATCTCCACACAGATAGAAGCCGGTCGCAGGGTTATCCGAAAGCGCACCGGTGCACGGAAATACATCGCCTATTTCCAGGCATACACCAACACCTATGACGAAATCAGCCGACTCAAACGGCTGTATGACGATGCGCTGGCAGAGGCGGATATCGTCGGACTCTCCATCGGCACCCGCCCTGACTGTGTACCGACAGCCGTGCTTGAGTTACTTGCGGGATACCAGGCTGAAGGCGCCGAGATCTGGCTGGAATTGGGGCTGCAATCCGCTTTTGACGATACCCTGCAACGGGTCAACAGAGGGCATGGTTTTTCGGAGTACAGGAAAACCCTTCTCGCTGCCCGGCAGCTCGGCATCAAGGTCTGCACCCACCTGATTGCCGGACTTCCCGGCGAGTCGGCGCACCACTGCCATGAGTCGCTACACCGCGTGCTCGAACTGGGCACCGATGGACTCAAACTGCATCCGCTGCATGTGGTAAAAGGCACTCAATTAGCCAACACCTGGAGAGCCGGCGACTATCAGCCGATGGCTATGGATGAGTATGTACGTATTGCAGCAGACCTGGTGGAGATGACGCCCCCGGACGTTGTCTGGCATCGTCTCACCGGCACCGCCACCAGAGATATCCTGCTGGCTCCCGCATGGTGCGCGGAAAAATGGCGTGTGCTGAACGCAATCGAACAGGAACTGCGTCAGCGCCGCTCCAGCGGTCGACAAGTCGCATAGCAAATATTTCACCCTGAGGAATCGAATATGGAACTGGTCTGCCCTGCCGGCAACCTGCCTTCACTCAAAGCTGCCGTGGACAACGGCGCCGATGCAGTCTATATCGGTCTGCGGGACGATACCAATGCCCGCCATTTCCCGGGCCTGAATTTCAACGAGAAGCGGGCTACCGACGGCATCGTCTATGCGCGTCGCAAAGGCGTTCGGGTCTTTTTGGCGATCAACACCTATCCACGCCCGGATGGCTGGGAACGCTGGCAAGCCGCGGTGGACACCGCCGCCAGTCTCGGTGTGGATGCGCTGATCTGCGCAGATATCGGTGTACTCGACTACGCCAGTAACCGCTGGCCGGATCTCAACCTGCACCTATCGGTACAGGCCTCAAGTACAAATTATGAGGCACTGCGTTTCTATCAGGAAAACTTCGGCATCAAACGCGCCGTGCTGCCCCGGGTACTCTCCCTCAGCCAGGTGAAAAACGTGGTGGAGAACAGCCCTGTCGGCATCGAGATTTTCGGTTTTGGCAGCCTCTGCGTGATGGTGGAGGGTCGCTGCATCCTCTCCTCCTATGTCACCGGAGAATCCCCCAACACCTGCGGGGCCTGCTCTCCAGCGAAATTCGTCACCTACAAAGAGACCCCTCAGGGCATGGAGTCCCGCTTGGGCGATGTCCTCACCGATCGTTATGGAAAAAACGAGCAGGCAGGCTATCCGACCATATGCAAGGGGCGTTTTGAGGTTGGCGAGAATACCTTCTACGCCATCGAGGAACCCACCTCTCTCAATACGCTGGAGCTGCTGCCAGAACTACAAGCGGCCGGTATCGAGGCAATCAAGATCGAGGGGCGGCAACGCAGTCCTGCCTATGTGGCGCAGGTCACGCGAGTCTGGCGTCAGGCAATCGATGCCTGCAAACAGAATCCTGACAGACTCTCCGCCCGCGCGGAATGGAATCGTGAATTGGGCAAGGTATCGGAAGGTGCCACCACCACCCTCGGCCCCTACTACCGTCCCTGGCAGTAATCACTATGAGCAGCAACCCACGACTCTCCCTCGGTCCCAATCTCTTTTACTGGTCGCGTGACGATATCTTCGACTTCTATGCTGAAGTGGCGGAGATGCCGGTGGACATCGTCTATCTCGGTGAAACGGTCTGTTCAAAGCGCCGCAGCCTGCGCACCGAAGACTGGTTTGATCTGGCTGACCGGCTGAGCAGTGCAGGAAAAGAGGTGGTGCTTTCCACCCTGTCCCTGCTGGAGGCGGAGTCTGAGATGCTGACCCTGCGCCGTCTCTGCGAAAACGGGCGATTCCTGGTGGAAGCCAACGATATGGGGGCGGTACAACTGCTCATCAAACAGGACGTCCCCTTTGTCACCGGACCGACAGTCAATATCTATAATCCGGCTACCCTGCAGGTATTGGCTAACAAAGGTTTGAAGCGATGGGTAATGCCGATTGAGCTCTCCAAGGAGACGCTCGCGGAGATGCAGGCCAAGCGGCCCGAGGGGGTGGAAACTGAAATCTTTGCCTTTGGAAGGATGCCGCTGACGCTTTCAGCCCGTTGCTTTACCGCCCGCTCACACAATCTCCCGAAGGATGACTGCCAGTACAAATGCCTGGATTACCCCGACGGCCGCCTCCTCTCCACCCAGGAGAAAAAGCCATTCCTCGCCCTGAACGGCATCCAGACCGTCTCCTCCCTCACCTGCAACCTGTTACCGGAAACTGCGGAGATGAAACGGCTTGACGTGGACGTCCTGCGCATCAGCCCGCAATCTCAACATACCGGACGCATCGTCGAGGCATTCCACCAGGCGTTACAGGACGAACCCCCTCCCCCCCTCGACCGCTATGTTCCCCTGGGAACCTGCGATGGTTACTGGCATGGAGGCGCGGGGATGGAAAGGTTAAAGGTTAAAGGTTAAAGGTTAAAGGTTAAAGGTTAAAGGTTAAAGGTTTTCAGAATATGTGTCGGTGTTTGTTATGTGCAAGTATTTTATGAATTTTAATAACGACAACGTTTGGCTTATCCGGTGGCACGGCCTCCTTTTGCCTTTAACCTTTAACCTTATACCTTTTTAGCCTCATGCCCCCCATCGGCATTTTCGACTCAGGCATTGGCGGCCTCTCTGTGCTCAGCCATATCCACGAACTGATGCCGACGGAAGATCTGCTCTATGTAGCGGACAGCGGACATCTCCCATACGGTTCAAAAACCAGCGAATACGTAGTGCAACGGGCAATTGCCATCACCCGTTTTCTGGTAGAGCAGCAGGAAGCAAAGGCAATCGTCGTCGCCTGCAACACAGCGACTGCTGCCGCAGTCTCCCGCCTGAGGAGCAAATTCCTCATCCCTATCATCGGCATGGAACCGGGGGTAAAACCAGGTATCAAAGAGAGCCGTAGCGGTGTGGTGGCAATTCTCGCAACAGAGGGCACCCTGGGCAGCGAAAAATTTCAGGCACTGCTGGATCAATACGGAAACGGTGCAGAAGTCATCGTCCAGCCCTGCAACGGCTGGGTGGAACAGGTCGAACACGCGGAACACGATAGCCCAGAAACCCGGCAGATCGTGGCAGACCAGGTCAAACCGCTGCTCAAGCGGGGAGCCGACACCCTGGTTCTGGGCTGCACCCATTTCCCCTTTCTCAAAGAGGCTATCGGAATTTATGCCGGCGAGGGGATCCAGGTCATCGATACGGGACTTGCCGTTGCCCAGGAACTCAGGCGGCGCCTACAATCAAACAACCTGCTTGGAATGGCGAAAACCGGCGGCAACACACATTTTTGGAGCAGCGGCTCACCGGAGCAAACCGGAAGATTGATCTCCCGGCTCTGGGGCGATCCCAACCAGGTCAATCCACTACCAGTTTGATTCAATGGTAGGCTGCGCCATGCGCACCATTTTAAGACTAGGCACCCAGCAAGACGGAAAAGTCGTCAGGCCAACCTTTCATAGAATGAGAGGCATTGGTCCATCATCGGCCGAAATGCCTGTGGAACAGGAAGCGCGTCCAGATCCACGGCGGCCAGCATATTCTTCAGATGCACCCCGAGGTCGGTGTCCCCTTCCATTAGCAGATGGCGCTGAAAAAAGAGTGTGTCTGGATCTTCCCGACCGGTAATCAGCAGCATATAGTCGTAAGCAGTCCCACTGATAGTAAGATTCGCAGGCTCACCTCCATTCACACCAGCGATGAGACCGTCCCGCAGTGAGAGAGCATAACTCAGGCTCGCATCGGCCACCTGGATGCGTACAATCCGATCTTCCAGGAAGTCCAATTCACCCTCTGCACGTTCTGTGGCAAAAAGATGATTCAGTATCTTGCCCAAAACCAGGCTGTGTACACGCTCAGGTACCAGACGAAGCGGCAGGAAGAGAGGTCCTGGCAGACGCGGGCGTTTCGCTGTGGCTTGCATCATGACTATTACGCTTTCCTACAAACTGAAGGTGTGGAGATGTCAATCGTTCAGATCATACCAATAGTCAGTGCAATCTGCGAGAATCGCTTTTTATGAACATAGCAGCGGAAAATCCATTCGATCTGGGTCAGGAGAGCATTTACACGGCCTGGCGGGAGGAAAAACTCAAGGACTATCCTAAGTCCCTTGGGGATCTGGTAGTGGAGATAAAGGATCCACGAAACCTGAGCGAAGCTGAATATCAGGAGATCCACCGTCTCTGCCGCAAGGCTAATATGGCCATCTGGGCCGGCCTCTCCGGGCACGACTCTGACAAGAATATAATTCGTGACTTGGGCCGCCGTTTCGGATTGGAGCACCTGGATCACAATATGTGTGCGGATGAAGACGCAATCACCTCGCTTACTGTCCAGTCTGATGCACTGCATCAGGGATATATCCCCTACACTACCCGCCCGATCGCCTGGCACACTGATGGATACTACAATCCGCTGGATCATCAGATCCACGGCCTGCTGCTGCACTGTGTCAATCCTGCAGCGGAAGGTGGTGAAAATGATCTGCTGGACCACGAAATCGTCTATCTACTGATCCGTGATAAGAATCCCGACTTCATTCGCGCCCTGATGCATCCCAAGGCAATGACGATTCCAGCCAATATTGCAGAAGGGAAAGAGTTGCGCCCAGCCCGCAGCGGCCCGGTTTTCGCAGTCTACCCGGATGGCCACCTGCACATGCGCTACACAGACCGTACCCGCAGTATCGAATGGGGAGAGATTCCCTTGCTGGATGAAGCCGTGGATTTTCTCAAACAGACCCTTAGAACCAGGACAGCTTGGCACTACCGGGGAAAACTTCAGGCAGGTCAGGGACTTGTCAGTAATAACGTACTACACACCCGAAGTGGATTCGAAGACCATGGGCAACAGCGCCTACTCTACCGCGCCAGGTATTTTGACCGAATCAAGGAAACCTGAACAGCGGCAGGTTGAAGAGAACGACCAATCTGTGCCAACATCCGCCACCCCTGCAACACATATCCCGTACCGGGCAGAATCATGAGTAAAGAATCCCCCTATCCCGTTGAAATCAGTCTTCACAAAAAATCACGCCTGCTGGCATTACGCTTTTCCGACGGGGCAAGCTTTGAACTGCCTTGTGAATATTTGCGGGTTTTTTCCACTGCGGCCGAGGTAAAAGCTGATCCGGCGCCAGTCACTGGAAAGGAAAATGTGAATATCGAGAAGATTGAACCTCAGGGTCAGTACGCCATTCGGCCGATCTTCGACGATGGGCACGACACGGGTATTTTCTCATGGGAGAGTCTCTACGATCTGGGAAAGAATCACCTACAGAATTGGCAAGACTACCTCGCCCGCCTGAAAGCGGCTGGTTATGAGCGAAATGCCGATTCATCTACCGAGCGGCGCATCAAAATTTTCTACTTCTCCTGGCTGGTCAATAAATTGGGCAAACAGACCGAAGAGATGGTTCTCCCTCCCTCAGTCACCAATGTAGAGTCGCTTCTCAAACTATTGCGCGTGCGTAAATCTGATTATGCCGCCATGTTCGAGGAAAAACTGATCCGAACCACCGTCAATAAACAGTTTTCCGAGTCATTTACCCTGCTTGAGGATGGAGACGAAGTGGCGCTGATTCCCACTTCCCCAACACCACCGGCAACGCCAAATGCCTGATTCTCTCTGCAGAATCACCCGAAAAAGTTTCGCCAAAAAAATAGGCTATTGGCTCTTCACTCCAATAGCAAGTTAGGGTAACATTCCCCCTCCCAAATTGCGGGTCGTTAGCTCAGTTGGTAGAGCATCTGACTTTTAATCAGGTGGTCGCAGGTTCGATCCCTGCACGACCCACCATACAAGCCACCGATTCTAAAAAGAAAAAACGCCTCATTAGAATTCACTAATACTAACTTGCGTTTTCTCCCGTTTTTAGCTGGCACAAAATCCTACACACTGATTTGTAAGTTGCCTTTTAGCTCCACCCATATTCCCACCTGCTCTATGCCACCCTCAAAGAGAGGTTGAGCCACAGGGGTAACCAGAAACAGAAGAGGCGGGACTCAAGCCTTGCCGAATGCCTGTTTTCGAACGCTCAAAACCAGGCCCTCAGGAATCGATTCCACTGCGAAGCACCTCTCTTCCAGTTCAGAGACAGGGCAGATCCCCATAATCGAATTGGTAATGAACAGGGCGTCCCCCGCCTTGCACTCCTGAAGCGTCAGTTTTTTGATTACAGTTTCGATTCCCAGCTGATTAGCCAGCTCAAGCACCAACCGCCGCATCACGCCGGCAACCCCGCAATCGGTAAGATCCGGGGTCAACAGACACCCTTCAGACAACATAAAAAGATTCGATTGAGTGCCCTCGACTACCAAGTCGTTCTCATCGAGCATCACACCCTCCGCAATCTCCGGATCATCCCACTCATTCCGGGCCAATACCTGCTCCAGACGATTGAGGTGTTTTAGCCCTGCCAGGGCGCGACTTCGTCCAATTCGTGTTTCACAGACACGCAGCCTGATGCCTGCCGTAAACCAAGCGTCCGGATAGTCGGGCCAGGGGTGCAGCGTCAGTATGCGGCGGGGGTTTACATCATGAGGGGCGCGATAACCGCGACCACCGCTGCCACGGGTAAGGAGCAACTTCAACACACCACGCTGGGTGTCGGAGAGCAACTCCCTCACCTCTGCCAACAGTAGCGACTTATCCTGAAGGGGAAAACCAAGACGAACTTCACCTTGGGTAAGGCGTTCCATGTGCGCTTCCCAGAGACGAGGCTCTCCATCCGTCACAGCAATGGTTTCAAATAGCCCATCACCATACTGCAGACCACGATCTGATACCGGAATCCGGTCTGTGGGTTGTCCGTCGATCAACAAAGGCTTGTGCCCGAAAATGGGCCGGAAAGGAGATGTACGCAGCCCCCCGGACGGGGAACTGCGTAGTACAGATGTATCGAATCAATCAATCTTGCGGAATGCGAGCGTACCGTTGGTACCACCAAAACCGAAAGAGTTGGAGATAACCACATCCAGCTTCATCTCACGCGCAGCATTGGGCACAAAATCCAGATCACACTCAGGGTCCTGATTCTCCAGGTTGATCGTGGGCGGGGCCACCTGATCGCGCAGAGCGAGAACGGTAAAGACCGCTTCGGCACCACCTGCGGCACCCAGCATGTGGCCAGTCATCGATTTCGTCGAGCTGACGCAGAGTTTGTAGGCGTGATCCCCAAAAGCAAGCTTGACCGCCTTGGTCTCTGCCACATCACCTGCCGGGGTGGAGGTGCCATGGGCGTTGATGTAATCCACCTCTTCCAGATTGATGCCGGCATCTTTCAGCGCCAGCTTCATACAGCCGGCAGCACCGGAACCGTCCTTCGAGGGCGAAGTCATATGGAACGCATCGGAGTTCATGCCCACGCCGACCAGCTCGGCATAGATCTTCGCCCCACGGGCCGTGGCATGTCCGTACTCTTCGAGGACCATCACACCGGCTCCGTCGCTGAGCACGAAACCATCACGATCACGATCCCATGGACGGCTGGCACCCTGCGGATCGTCATTGCGGCGCGACAGCGCTCTGGCGGCGGCAAATCCACCTAGGCCGACCGGTGACGTCGCCATCTCCGCCCCACCAGCGACCATGACATCGGTGCGGCCATGACGAATCATCATCGCAGCCTCACCGATGCTGTGAGCACCACTGCTGCAGGCAGAGACGATCGAATAGTTGGGCCCTTTCAATCCATATTTGATCGAGAGGTTCCCGGAGACCATATTGATGATATTGGCCGGGACAAAAAATGGCGAGATCTTACGGGGACCGCCATCTTTATAGGCTTGGTAGCTATTTTCGATGCCCGTGATGCCGCCAATACCGGAACCGATCAGCACACCGATTCGATCGGCATTCTCATCAGTCACTTCCAACCCGGAATCCTCGATTGCCTGACATCCCGCAGCGACACCGTAGTGGATGAACTTGTCCATCTTCTTGGCGTCTTTTTTCGGGACATAGTCAGTCATCTCGAACCCGTAGATCGGTCCGCCGAAACGGGTAGTGAAGGGCTCGATATCGAAATGAGTGATCGGTTGGATACCACTCTTGCCGGTCAGGATACTCTCCCATGATGACGGCACGTCCAATCCAACAGGCGCGACCATTCCGAGCCCGGTAACGACAACCCTTCTTGCAGTCATGTAAGACTACCCCCTGATCTGGTTAGGCTTGCAAAAAGCAAAAGGCCGCGTCCCAGTGACTGGGAACAGCGCGGCCCGAACAATTAGCCGATAGCTATCAGCCGTGCGAGTTGATGTAGTCAACAGCCAACTGAACAGTGGTGATCTTTTCAGCCTCCTCATCAGGAATATCGGTTTCGAATTCCTCTTCGAGTGCCATCACCAGCTCAACAGTGTCGAGAGAGTCGGCACCGAGATCATCGACGAAGGAAGCTTCGGTAGTCACTTCGTCCTCTTTGACACCCAGTTGCTCCACGACAATTTTACGAACTCTTTCTACAACATCAGTCATGTTCTCAATTTCCTCTGGATTAAGCTTCGGCCACGAATGCGGCGGATGCGATATTGTATTAATAAACCTTGCATGAGAAAAGCGTAAACCGCCATAGTATATCACACAAGAAATATCGGTAATTCCTATTATTTATCAAAAGCATAAGTAACTTTTCTCTAAAAAGAGTCGCTTTTGACAAAAAGAAAGTCGCTACTCAGCACTGGCAATATGGGCTTGTAACTGAATAGTTACCCCATATACATGCCGCCATTGACGTGAATCGTCTCGCCGGTAATATAGCCGCCGCTCTCCGATGCAAGGAACAGCACCGCATTGGCAATATCCTCCGGCTGTCCAAGTTTCTGCAGTGGGATACCATTGATGAGCATCTTGCGCTGCTCTTCCGGCAATTCATTGGTCATGTCAGTTTCGATAAAGCCGGGGGCAATCGCATTGACCGTAATATTCCGGGATCCCACCTCCCGCGCCATGGAACGGGTAAAACCGAAGATTCCGGCCTTGGCCGCTGCGTAGTTTGTCTGCCCGGCATTACCCATGGCTCCGACAACGGAAGAGATATTGATGACCCGGCCTTTACGCGCCTTCATCATGCCGCGCAGCAACGCCTTGCTGAGGCGGAAGATAGAGGTCAGATTGGTATCGATAATGCTTTCCCACTCATCTTCCTTCATGCGCATCAACAGATTGTCGCGGGTGATACCGGCATTATTGACCAGAATAGTGGGTACGCCGAACTGATCATCGATCGCCTTGACCACCCCATCTACCGATGCCTGATCGGTCACATTCAGCACCATCCCCTGCCCTTTGAAACCCGCTTCTGCAAAACGCGCTGAGATGGCATCCGCGCCGCCCTGTGAGGTAGCAGTACCGACAATAGTAACGCCCGCCTTTGCCAGCGTATCTGCGATAGCCGCACCAATGCCCCGGCTAGCGCCGGTCACCAGTGCAATTTCATTTTCCAGCATCATTTCAGCGCCTCCAGAGCAGCATTCATGGTATCGCTATCGAGGACGGCAAAACCGGTCAGCTTGCGGTCGATGCGTTTGTTCAAGCCAGTCAGTACCTTACCCGGTCCAGCCTCGACGATCTTGTCGATGCCTCTCTCCGATATGCTCTGGATCGTCTCCACCCAGCGCACCGGATTATGGAGCTGTTCCGCAAGCCGGGCTCTGATGGCCCCGGTATCAGCCGCAACCGCCACGTCGACATTGTGTAATACGGGGATCGAGGGCATCTCAATCGCAATATCCTGCAGCTGTTCAGCAAGTCTTTCGGCTGCGGGCTTCATCAATGCGCAGTGGGAGGGCACACTGACCGGAAGGGGCAACGCACGCTTGGCGCCCGCCTCTTTCGCAAGTCCGCAGGCGCGATCCACCGCAGCCTTGCTACCAGCGATCACCACCTGCCCCGGAGAGTTGAAGTTCACGGCCTCCACCACTTGTGACTCTGCGGCGGCGGCACAGACGTCCCGCACCTTGTCATCATCAAGTCCCAGGATCGCAGCCATGGCACCAGTGCCTTCCGGCACCGCCTCCTGCATGAACATACCGCGCTTGGCCACCAGTGAGACCGCATCGGAAAAACCCATCGCACCGGCGCAGACCAGTGCAGAGTATTCACCCAGGCTGTGACCGGCCATGATTGACGGAGCCGCGCCTCCCTGGGCCTGCCAGACGCGCCACACGGCGACACCGGCCGCCAACATCGCAGGCTGAGTATTCTGGGTCTGGTTCAACGTCTCTTTCGGGCCTTCCAGCACAAGCTTCCAGAGATCAAAGCCCAAGACGTCCGAGGCTTCCGTAAAGGTATCGCCCACCAAAGAAAAATCGTCGGCCAATGCTTTCAGCATACCCACAGACTGGGAACCCTGACCGGGAAATACAATACTAAATGCGGTGTCACTCATAATTTAAGATAATCAGAAAGATCTGTGGATCAGAATTTGGCGAGGACGGAGCCCCAGGTGAACCCACCACCAAAGGCTTCCATCAAAAGCGTTTCGCCACGCTTGATGCGTCCATCCCGAACTGCGGTATCCAGCGCCAGTGGCACCGAAGCCGCCGAGGTATTGCCATGTTCATGCACGGTAACGACCACGCGATCCATGGAGGTACGCAGCTTCTTGGCAGTAGCGTTGATAATGCGAATATTTGCCTGATGCGGGATCAGCCAGTCCACATCCGATCTATCCATATCGTTGGCCTTGAGGGTTTCATCGACGATACGGCCCAGTGTGGTGACCGCCATCTTGAAGACCTCGTTGCCCCGCATCTCCATATAGGCGACACCCTCTTGCAGCGCTCCATAGTTGCGGGAGACACCGCTGGGTACACGCAAAAGTCCTTCGAAGGCGCCATCGGCATGCAGATGTGTGGAGATGATGCCCGGTTTTTCACTCGCCTCAAGCACAACCGCACCCGCGCCGTCACCAAACAGAACACAGGTATTGCGATCGCTCCAGTCAACAATACGGGAGAGAGTCTCGGCACCGATTACCAGGGCGCGTTTGGCACTGCCGGTTTTGATGAACTTATCCGCCACACCAGCCGCGTAGACAAACCCGGTACAAACGGCCTGGACGTCGAAAGCCGCAGGTCCGTGGATACCTAGCCGGGCCTGCAACAGGCAGGCGGTGCTGGGGAAAATCTGATCCGGAGTGGTGGTGGCCACCACGATCAGATCGATATCTTTAGGCTCGACACCAGCCATCTCCATGGCATTCCGGGCGGCCTTTTCAGCCAGATCACAGGTGTACTCATCATCAGCGGCGATATGGCGCTTCTTGATACCGGTTCGATCCACGATCCACTGATCAGTGGTATCCACTATCTTTTCCAGATCCTGATTCGTCAGGGCCTTTTCAGGAAGATAACTGCCGGTACCGGCTATACGGGAGTAGATCACTCGCTTTCCCTTCTCAAATGCGCTTCGACCTGGGTCTTGATGCGGGATGGAACATCGGTAAGCGCCTCTTTGCGCGCTCTGCTGATCGCATTGGCAAACGCCAACTCATCCGCGCCGCCATGGCTTTTGATGACAATGCCCCGCAAGCCCAGCAGACTGGCACCATTATAACGACGTGGATCGATGCGGCGGCGAAGCGACCGGAGCACCGGCATGGCAATCAATCCGGCAAGCTTGGTCAGCCAGTTCCTGCTGAAGCCCTCCTTCATGAAGTGGCTGATCATCTTGGCCACGCCTTCACTACTCTTGAGCGCAACATTGCCGACAAAACCGTCGGAGACGACAACATCCGCACCGCCTTTGTAGACATCATCCCCTTCCACATAACCGACATAATTCAGCGAACTTGCCACCAGCAGTTCATGGGCACTCTTTACCTGCTCATTACCCTTGATCTCTTCCTGTCCGATGTTGAGCAGGCCGATACGGGGATTGGGAATATCCGCCACCGCCGAGACCAACTCGCTGCCCATCACCGCAAACTGAAACAGGTGCTCGGCAGTACAATCCACATTCGCACCCAGATCAAGCATGTAGGTCTGGCCTTCGATACAAGGCAGCGCCGAAATGATCGCAGGACGATCTATATTCGGCAGCATCTTCAGTACAAAACGGGAAGTCGCCATCAACGCACCGGTATTACCGGCACTGACACAGGCATCGGCAACGCCCTCCTTAACCAGATTTATGGCAACGCGCATAGAGGAATCTTTTTTTCCCCGCAGCGCCTTGGATGGCAGCTCATCCATCGCGACTTCCTGGGAAGCGTGATGAATCTTCAGACGATCACCAAATCCATGGCTGCCGACCCTCTCCTTGAGCAGCGCCTCCTGCCCTACCAGGATAAGGGAGGTCTCTTTATCATGTTTCAGGTAGTCCAGAGCGGCAGGGATAACGACATCAATGCCGTCGTCGCCACCCATCGCGTCCAGAGAGATTGTGACAGCTTTAGTCATCAGATTTGATAAGCCCAGATAATAAAGAACCCGGCCAGATCAGAGGATCTGCCGGGACTCCAGGTTTAACCAGGAGTCTGTCGGATTTGGAATTGATCTACTGCGTTGCCGGGAGTGCAGTCTAAATCCGACAGATTCCGAGGGAACAGACCACAGAGGTGCCTTATTCGCCTTTGGTATCGATCACTTTACGGCCACGGTAGAAACCATCAGCGCTCACGTGGTGGCGCAGGTGGGTTTCACCGGAGGTGGAATCGATGGAGAGAGTCTCCGCAGACAGGGCATCGTGAGAACGACGCATGCCACGCCTGGAAGGGGTTTTTTTGCTCTTTTGAACAGCCATGGCTGAGCTCCTAAGTTCAGTCTATCAATTAATCGTGGTCGCGCTTCAATTCTGCAAGCATTGCAAACGGGTTCTCCCGCTCTGCCGTCCCGCTCTCCGATTCCGGATCCAGGGAAGGCTCATCCACAGACTGCATTGTGCAGTCCCCTTCCGAATGCCTGGCAACTTGGGGCAACGCCAGTAGCAGGTCGTCTTCCACCAAGTCCCTGAGTTTCACCCGCCCATCTTCCACAAGATGAGGGTCCAACCGCTCCGGTAGCGCTTCAGCCTCATCCTGGCCTTCGACAAACGCCAGAGAGATTTCCGTATCCACCGGCAATACCATCGGGCCGAGACAGCGCTGACACTCCAGCTTCAATAAAGCCCGCAAGTCACCCTGCACACAGGCGCGTCGACGCTCATCACGCTGAAACACCAAGTCAAAGGCGACTTCGCCTTCGGTATCCATCAGGCAAGCCCGTAATCTCGGCAAATCCGCCAACGGAAATCGACCGCTGATTTGATTGCCCAGATCAGCAAAGCGCCAAGGATCAAACTGATCGGGCAAGTGCTGCGACATAAGCGGACAATGATATTACGGAAAGGGCCGGCGTGTCAAAATGACCAACCGGTTCACTAAGTTAGGAAGTGTGATGTAGACCCGATCAAGCACAGCGGATCGGGTGCCCTGGACAAATGATGCCGATAGAATTGCCGGTTCCGCTGCGCTTGAACCGGCCTACCCTGATTCCTGAAGATCCGAAGGACACACAGGACGTCAGCCACCCACGATTGCCAGCAACACACCAGCAGCTACGGCAGAACCTATGACTCCCGCGACGTTCGGCCCCATGGCGTGCATCAGGAGGAAATTGTGGTGATTGGTTTCCAATCCGACCTTGTTCACCACCCTGGCTGCCATAGGCACGGCGGAGACACCGGCAGCACCGATCAGGGGGTTGATCTTGCCGCCGGTAACACGATGCATCACCTTGCCCATTAAAACACCGGTCGCCGTGCCGATGCAGAAGGCAAAGGCGCCCAGCCCAAGGATACCCAGCGTCTCAACGGTAAGAAATTTATCTGCAGAGAGCTTGGAACCCACCGCCAGACCCAGAAGAATCGTGACGATGTTGATGATCTCATTTTGTGCTGAGTGACTCAGGCGTTCCACCACGCCGCTCTCCCGCAGCAGATTGCCAAACGTCAACATCCCGATCAGCGGAGCCGCAGTGGGTAAAAAGAGGATGCAGAGGAACAATACCGCAAAGGGGAAGAGCACCTTCTCCAGTTTGCTGACATGGCGCAACTGCTGCATGACGACGCCCCGCTCCTCCTCGTTAGTCAGCCAACGCATGATCGGCGGCTGAATAATGGGAACCAGCGCCATATAGGAGTAGGCGGCCACAGCAATCGCCCCGAGCAGATCCGGCGCAAGGCGGGATGCGAGGAAGATTGCCGTCGGCCCGTCGGCGCCACCGATGATGGCAATGGCCGAGGCATCCGCCAGGGTAAAATTAAAACCCGGCACCATATTCAGCGCCAGCGCACCCATCAGGGTCACGAAGATACCGAACTGGGCGGCGGCCCCCAACAGCAATGTCCAGGGCATAGCGATCAGCGCGCCAAAATCGGTCAATGCCCCAACACCCATGAAGATCAACAGGGGAAATACCCCGGTCTCTATCCCGACATGATAGATGTAACCGAGCAGCCCGGTGTCACCGCCAATGCCGGCCACCGGGATATTGCTCAGGATAGCCCCAAAACCGATAGGCAGCAGCAGCAGCGGCTCAAATTTCCTGACGATGGCAAGATAGATCAGAAGGCCACCGATGAGCATCATCAGCACCTGCCCCCAAGTGAAGTTAGCCAGGCCGGTGGACAGCCATAAGGGTTCCAGTCCAATCTCCATCAGGCGAGACTCAATAGTGCATCATCGACCTGGACGGTATCACCCTCTTTGACCAGGATATCCGCGACCACACCGGCCAACGTCGTCCGCACCTCGGTCTCCATCTTCATGGCTTCGAGGATCATCACCACTTCACCAGCGGCAACCGACTGGCCCTTCACAACCTTTATCTTAAATATATTCCCCGCCAATGGAGAGGAGACCAACCCGCCACCGGCAGCTGCCGGCACCGGCGCTGCGCCGACCGCAGGGGCCACGGGGACGGGCTGAATGCCACTCACATCGCCACCGGCAGTCACCTTCACGTCGTAGGCCACACCATTGACTTCAACCTGGTAGAACCCAGGCTCATCGCTCGATGCAGGCACTGCAGCGACCGGCGCATCTAACGCTTCCAGCTCCTGCCCTGGCACCGGCTCGAATGCATCCGGATTACCCCGATTCTCAAGAAACTTGAGCCCAACCTGGGGAAAAAGCGCATAGATCAACACATCATCGACTATCGTATCCGCAACCCGCAGACCCTTCTCTTCGGCAAGAAGATTAAACTCACTTCCCAGCTTGTCCATCTCCGGCTCGATCAGGTCCGCCGGACGACAGGTAATCACCTCTCCACCATCCAGTACTTTGTCCTGAAGCAGCTTGTCGACCGGTGCCGGCGTCGCACCATATTCACCCTTCAACACACCCGCCGTCTCTTTGGCAATATTCTTATAGCGTTCACCCAGCAGCACATTGATAACGGCTTGGGTGCCGACGATCTGCGAAGTCGGTGTCACCAATGGAATATATCCAAGATCCTTGCGCACCTTGGGTATCTCTTCCAGTACCTCGTCGAAACGGTCACAGGCGCCCTGCTCCCGCAGTTGATTCTCCATATTGGTCAGCATGCCGCCAGGCACTTGGGCCACCAGGATCCTGGAATCAACTCCCCTCAAGGAACCCTCAAACTTTGCATACTTTTTTCGCACTTCGCGAAAATAGGCCGCGATCTCTTCCAACAGATGCAGATTGAGACCGGTATCGCGCGCCGTTTTATCCATAATTGCCACCACCGACTCAGTCGCTGAATGGCCATAAGTCATACTCATGGAGGATATAGACGTGTCCAACATGTCGATACCCGCTTCCGCAACCTTGACCGCAGTCGCAGTGCTCATACCGGTGGTGGCATGACTATGCATGGCAATGGGAATCGAACAGGAGGATTTCAGGCGGGTAACCAGCTCCTCGGCCACATAGGGCCTAAGCAGGCCCGCCATATCCTTGATGCAGATGGAATCACAGCCCATCTCTTCTAGTTGACGACCCATCGTCAACCAATAGTCCATGTCATGCGCAGGACTCACAGTATAGGACATGGTGCCCTGCGCATGTTTGCCTGTCTTCAAGGTGGCTTTGACCGCGGTTTCCAGGTTCCGCAAATCGTTCATCGCATCGAAGATGCGGAATACGTCGATGCCGTTTTCCGCCGCACGATCGACAAAAGATTCGACAACATCGTCCGCGTAATGCCGATAACCGAGTATATTCTGACCACGCAGCAACATCTGCTGAGGGGTATTCGGCATGGCCTTTTTCAACCGGCGCAGACGCTCCCAGGGATCTTCGCCCAGAAAACGAATGCAGGCATCGAAGGTTGCACCGCCCCAGGTCTCAAGGGACCAGAACCCCACCTGATCGAGCTTCTCGGCGATCGGCAGCATATCCTCAATGCGCAGACGCGTCGCAAACAGCGACTGATGGGCGTCACGCAAAACAAGCTCAGTGATACCTAGAGGTTTTTTTTCAGTCATGGAAAGTCTGCCGCCATCTGATAACAGATCAGGTTAAAATTTATATATTAGGGGTCGGATCTTACTGGGAAATCAATTATGTGTCGTGCGGTAACGGGTGACGGCCGCTGTTATGACGGCGACCAGATCCCCCCTTGCCGATGGGTGATCCTGTTGTGGAACAGACAGCCCCCCATCCGGCCGCTCCTCCAATTCAGGCTTCTGCAGCGCCATGGCAAGACGGGACATCGCCAGCATGATAAACACCAGACAGACCAGAAAAGAGAACACAATCCCCATTCCCATCGCCATAAGCTTGGAACCAGCCAGCATTAAATCCGATATTGGCATAGGCAAATCTTATCTCCCAATAGCACGCAGCGCCCTTTTTACGTCATTTGGTGGATACGAGTCAAGCACGATCTACGTTAAGAAAGAAAAGCTACTTATTGTTAATTAAAGGAAAACACGCCATCTATTAAGATTATTCATGCTTTGCATTGAAAATACCAATAGAATAATAAACAGCATAATTTCTACCCAATATATAACAGAGTCAGCATAAATGCGCTTATTCACTGTGGTTTTTGCTATTATCCGCGCGTCCAACCTCCAGACACACTTAATCGATAGAAGTTGATATGGCCACAGCAATGCGAACCCTCGTCCTTGGCTCCACTTCCCCTTTCAGACGCGAACTTCTCAACCGCCTTGGCATCGCCTTTGAAACAGCCTCTCCAGAGATCGACGAGTCACCTGTTCCAGGTGAGGCACCGGAGGCGTTGGTCACCCGCCTTGCCAGACTCAAGGCCGAGGCGGTCAGAGAATCCTGGCCAGACGCCCTCATTATCGGCTCCGACCAAGTGGCGACGATTGACGGAGAGATTCTCGGTAAACCCGGCAGCCACGAACGTGCCGTTGAACAACTCTCAAAAGCGGCTGGGAAGCGTGTCACATTCTCCACCGGCCTCTGCCTGCTTAACAGCCGTACCGGTAACACTCAGATTTGCTGCGAGCCCTTTCACGTCTATTTCCGTCAACTGGGACAGCAGGCCATCGAGCACTACCTTCAGCGCGAACAGCCCTATAACTGCGCAGGCTCATTCAAATCGGAGGGCTTGGGTATCACGCTGTTTGAGAAGATGGAGGGCGACGATCCCAATTCATTGATCGGACTACCACTGATCCGCCTGGTGGATATGCTGGCCAACGAGGGCTGGGATATCCTGGGGAACGCCTGATCCCGACCCGTAGACTAATCCCTTTAGATTTAATACCGGCTCTTGAACTGTCGAAAAACTTTACAGTTGCAATCGGCCTGCTCTGGACTGCAGACCCTACCTTCCCCCTGAACCTCGGATCCTTGATATTTTCTTTTATTACAGCAAGTTAACATCCCGTAGTGAAACTCTGGAATGGAAAAAGCGCTGCGCAAAGACCATAATTTCTATGGAGTATATCCTTATAATAGGATTTATATTCATCATAATGTGTCGGAATATTTTACATTCCTTAACAATATGATTGTTTCTGATATGAGCATTTCACTGCAAAAACAAAGAGATACCTTTTAAGGCATAAAACATGCTTGACTTAACATGATATTTGTGCTGCTTTTTATTGGCGACCACCGAAAGTCTTGCCCTTATTACCGCCGCAACGCTTACGACGACAGGAACAATAAATTTGCAGTGATTTTAGAACTCGATCGCGCTTCTTGACTGGACGAACACAAAAAGGATATCAAAATGGGTATGCAAAGAGTGTGGGGGATTCTGGTTGCACTATGGGGCGGTTGCCTGATGGCTTTCTGGCAGGCCCCGGTTCAAGCCGCAATGTACGGAAGTGACGTAGCGTTTGAGACAACGAACCAGAGCATGTGGGCGCCGGGTGGGGCGGGAATCCTGGATATAAACCATTTCATTGGTCCGCAATGGAACGAATCCGGCTCGATCGGAAGTATCGTTGAAGTCACGACACCGTCAGTCACCCTGATTCCGGAAATTTGCGCGTGGGGCATCTGTACACCTGCAGTGACGATTCCCGCAGTCGATCTAGGGGACTACGGCGCTGAGATTTCCGGCAGCACGGATGGCAAGATCGGTTTTGATCTCGCCCTCGCCGCCGATTCAGGCTCGGTCAACGTGGCGTATCCAGTGGGCACCGCGTTCGAGTGGCCTGACCCGCAGGATCTGAGCGCAGGAACGCCACTCCTTATTTCCACCTCGTTCGCCGAGGGCGCCACCGCCATGAGCACGAACTTCCCCGAGGCCTCGTTGAGCCTCGATTTCGTCTTCGACGTACACGCAGAGGGGGGGTTCGAGGTTTGCGTCGCATTCTGCGGCGCCCTGGATTTTCCGACTATCGATATTAACGAGACGATCAATCTGGTGGATATCGACTCGAATACCACTGCCATCACGTTTGATGTTGGACCTATCACCACGACGGCTCAGATTCCGGACCTCGACACCTCGACCGCGGGGACCAACGCCAGTGGAGACCTCGTCTCCTCCGGCATAGGTTCGGACCCCCTTCTCGACGTGGATGTAGACCTTGACCTGATCGCAACAACCCTGCTTGGCCTGCCGCCATTGGGCGCGGAAATTGGGATTTTCGGCGCATCGGTCGGCTATAACCTGATCGACGTCCTGGTTGGCGCCAACGTCCAGGTTGTCCAGACTTTTACCTTCGACCCGACGTTGATGGTACAGTTGGATCTCGGTGACGGGCAGTCCAAGACCGTTGAAGTGGGGGACAGCGTCCTGTTCAACACACCAGTGGCAAAGGAAACCACCGTCACACCGACTTTTTTCCTCGACAACACCTTCACCAATACCACTTCCCTGCGGATCGACCCCACGTTTGATCTGGAGATTCTCTCCGCCCATCTGGGACTGGACCTACCGAGCATAGTGAATGGCTTGGGTGTCGGTGACATTGATATCAACTTAGGACCCTTGTTCGAACAGCATCTGACGACGCCCGGGCCCGACATTGCAGTGTTTGATCAGTCTTGGGCACTGCCATTTGACCAGGTCATGGCAGCCGATTTTACCATCCGGACGCCTGAACCAGGCACGCTGATATTGCTGGGCACCGGTCTTCTCGGCGTAGCCGTATCACGGCGCAGGCGGTTAATTCCCGCCTGATACAACGCATAGACTGTCTTTCCCCTCGCAGCAGGCAGGAAGGAGGCCCAAATCGGCCTCCTTCCTGCTTCTCGATTTTCAAAATACAGGTTTATATAACGATCGAAGCACCTGGAAAAGCCCTTCCTGTTCATTATGGCGCCCGGATGCGCATTCTTGCTGTACCGTAGATTTTATCCGCCGAATAAATGGTGGACTTTGAAACGTGTATGATAATGTTTTGGACAACCCGCTCTGAGTGGTGGCGTCTGCAGTTACCTGCGCCGACACTAAGGTCGTGATGGGTCATGAGATATATGAAATGGCATTAAAGAAGGGTTTCGGCGTCACGTTTTTTGTCGGCATATGTTTGCAACTGGCGATCTTCTGGAATACAGCCCACGCAATCTACATCTCGCCACCGGGTTTGGGGCAGTTTTCCGGCAGTACGAAAATTCGTCAGCTTTTGGAGACCGAGCATTTCCGGGAAGTGCTCAAACTGGCCAAGACCCATCTCCGGGACAAGCCGGATGACGGTGAAATGCTGGCAATCCTGGGATACGCGCAGGCGGGGCTTGGGGATTGGGACGCAGCCCGGCGGAATATCACCCGGGCCATTCAACGGGTCCCAGCGGCGCGTGCTGACCAATTGCGATTGTTGTTGGCCAACATCCTGCTGGATAAGGGGGACTCGAAAGAAGCTGAAAAAATCTTCCAGGCGCTCCTAACGCATGATGCGACCAATACCAAAGCGCTGCTGGGGCTGGGACTGCTATTTCGCCGTGCCGATGACTTGCCCCGGGCAGTGGGTTACTTTAAGCGTGTTCTCAGGATCGAACCTGAGCAGGAAACGGCCCTCAGAGCACTGCTTCAGATCCACATGGAGCGGCGTGATTACCCTGCTATCGCCCGCGTGGCGAGGGAAATTCCTGCAGGTTCTCCCAGCAAGGGCTTGGGGTATTACTTCGAGGCGCTGGCGCTCATCCAACGGGAGCAGCCCGACTACCACGCCGCAGTTGACCTTCTGGAAATGGCATTAGATGTTTCCAACTCGCCCCAGGTGCTATACACCCTCGGTTACGTGCTGATAAAGGAACGGCGAACAAATGAATCCGTACATCGGCTGAAGGAGGCCGTAGCACTAAACCCCAACTTCTTCGAGGCGCTCAAGTTGCTGGGGATTATTTCATTGCGGACGGAGCAACCAAAGGCGGCATCGGAGTATCTGGAAAAGGCGCTGTCCATTAAAAAATCTCCCGAACTACATCACCTTCTGGGAAAGGCCTATCTACTCCAGGACCGGAGGGAAGACGGGGTCAACGAGTTGATGAAGTCGTTGGAGAGCACGGAGTTGGATTCTGATGCGCAGTCCGCGCTCGAGGGGCTTTATCGTTATATTGGCGGTGATCTGGAGCAATCGGAGATCGCTCTGCGGCAATCGCTCAAGACGACTCCAAACGCACTGGATGCACGTATCCTGTTGATTGCAAATCTGCTCAAACAGGGCAGATTCGAGGGCGCTGTCCGACAAGCGCGGCTTGGGATGGATCTTCACCCCAACCTGCAGGCGTTATTGCTCAACCTTTTGGCCCAAGCCAAGCTGGGTGCAGGCGATCTTGAAGAGGCGGAAAAGGCGCTGCTGGACGCTCTCGAAAGAGACCCGGGTGCAATACCGGCCCGTCTAAACCTGTCAGGGGTATACTTCAGAAAGGGGCAATACAGCAAAGCAGAGGCGGAGCTGAAAAACATCCTGGCTCAGCATCCTCTGCATGCGCAGACCCGACTCCGCCTCGGCAGGGTCTATCAGGCAACCGCAAACTACGATGCGGCGGAGCGTGTACTCCGCGGCCCGAAGGGCGACGCCCCCCCAGCGCAGCTCTTACTACGGGAGTTGGTCTTACTGAAGATCCGCGAACGCAAGCACATGGCCGCGCTCGAATATGCCCGGATCATGATTGCCAAATACCCCAGCCTGTTCGATGGGTTCCTGTTGCAGAGTCAGGTCTTTGCATCCCTGGGCAGGGCGGCGGATGCGATCGAGTCCCTCGACACCGGATTACAGAAAGCTGGCGATAGTCGCAAATCGCTCGGTCTGGCCGCAAAGCTGGCAAGGGTGAACGGTTGGCATGAAAAGGCTGTGCATTACCTGCAGCGCCACGAGATGCAGTTTGGACTCGCTGACCCTGTACTTAAGAAATTATATGCCACTGAATTGATAGAACTCGGAAGTACCAGTCTGGCGAGGGAAGTGATTCAGGGCAGCTTGAGTCCGGCGGACCCGGATACAGCCTTTTTGCTGGCGAAAAGCTATATTGCGGATGGCGACCAGGTAAAGGCCGAGGAATATATCGACAGCGCCTTGGAATCAGGCGTATCTGCTGAGGCAGTGGAGAAACAGAGGGCCGAACTGCGATTGGCGATACAAACAGAATCTTTGGTGGAGGCACTGCAATCCAAGCCAGATGATCCGGCACGATACCATGCCCTCGCCGAGGCCTATGAGTTTCTGGGTGACTTCGACGCTGCGATAGAGACCTATAAAAGAGGCGCAGCAAAAACCCGGCAAAAGTTGCTGTTTCATACACAGATGGCGCGCATCTACCTTAAAAAAGGCGATACAAGGCGCGCGATTGAGCTGGCTGATAATGTCTTGGATCGGCTCGGGAACGGTTCCGATCCCGGTGGCGATATTGAGTTTCGTGCCTACGCGGTTCTCGGAATGAGTTGGGTTCGTCGGCAGGACACGAACAAGGCTGAGGCAGCCCTGGAAAGTGCTACCCGCGAAGGAAGTCGCTTGGCTCCTGCTTTCTACCAGCTCGCAAAGATTAAGCTGGTAAAGGGTGATGCAGAAACGGCGACGAAGTTATTGAGATCGGCAATTGATATCGAACCGACTGTTATTCGTTATTACTTGGCGCTTGCCCAGATTTATCAGCGATCAGGACATGTTCAGAAAGGTGCAGCGGTATATGAAGAAGGTCTTGTCGCAAATATCGATTCCATACCTCTGCTTAACAATGTGGCACTACTCTACCTGAGTCTGGGTGAATACCAGAACGCACTCTCCCGTGCGAACCGAGCATTGGAACTGGCTCCCCAAGAAGCAAACGTCCTCGATACAGTTGGTTGGGTGCATTTGCAGACTGGGAACCCCGAAAAGGCTGTTCGCTATCTGGAACGAGCAGTGGATCGAGATCCAAAATCGTCTCTGTATCGCTACCATTTGGGTCTTGGCTACTTCAAAATGGGCGCCATTAAACTGGCAAAGCGCGAGCTTGAAGAGGCACTCAACCATCAGGCACTCGCACCCTGGACTCAGGAAGTCAAAAGAGTACTCGCGACAATCGCGAGCCAGGGGTAGGCATCTCTTGATGATCCGCCTTCGGCATCGCGAATTATGTGCTAGCTACAGGGCTCAGAAAAAATCTTCTGTTTGGGCATGCAGATGAAATATCCAGGTGAGAGCAAGAAATCTACCGCCGCGGGCGACAGAAATCCCACGAGCCTCGTTTCCCTGAAAAATAGAGAACTGACATTCGTAGAGAATTGGGCCCGCTCCTATCCGTATAATCGGTATCGGAATTATCCGGTTATCTCCAATATTCAAGCCACGAAAACTCTTGCCGATGCCATCCTTGAGCCGGAACCCACGGCACTCCTGTTATGGAGTCGGGATGGGTCGATGCCGACCGGGCTGGTTCGTACCGTCGATCTTCCCTGGGACAGCGCCTTGTACAAGCGCCGAATTGGACGTATCACCCATCTCTGTGGAGATCTGACTGCTGGAGATCTCCGGCGCCTTCTCATGAAGACTGGTTTTGACCATCTTTCGGTGCGCGTCGATGCCTCTGACTTGCACACACAGCGGATGCTTACCCAGATTGGATTCTTCATGGCGGATTCCATTCTTACCTATCTTTATCACCCGACTTCCGGTGAACCGCCGGAACAACCGATGGTAACCCGTTCCAGAAAGCCTCGCAGATACCGTGAATACGAGCCGCTTGACCGGGATCGGATCCTGAAACTCACATCCCAACTGTACGCGCACTATCCGGGGCGATACTCCGCCGATCCAAGTCTTCGTGAACGCGCAGTGGACCGCTATGTGCGTTGGGCAGAGAAATACTTGGACGGAGATGCCGATAAGATTTGGGTTTCAGAATTGAACGGACGGGTGGTTGGGTATCTCGCCTTTCGGTACGATAGGAGACTATATCGGAGCTTCGGGATCGGATGCTATGGTTCTGGGCTTGGCGGCTCCAGGGGTGGTGACTACTATGGATTGTTGCAATATGCACTGACACACACAAAGGACATGTCCTGGCAGTGCGCGGAATTTGACACCCAGATAGACAACTACCCTGTACATCGCATCTACCAGGACTTGAAACTCGAGTATGTACGAGCTGAGTACACCTACCATCTGCATCTCTCATAAGGAATCGGACCTGGGTTTGAGCAGACGTCCCATGGGTGTGCCGGACAACCCGACCTTATCTATTACTGTACCCGTTTATAACAACGCCGCTTCGCTGCCCCAATTGCATGAACGCCTGGTTTCGACCCTTCGTACCGCAGGATTGGAATACGAGATCATCTACGCCAATGACGGAAGTACGGACAACAGTTACGAAGTTCTGACTGGTTTGCGCGACGGAGAAGGACGGGTGAAGGTTCTGGATCTAGTCAAAAACTATGGACAAAGTGCAGCTATCCTGGCAGCCATAAGTAAAGCCAATGGAGATATCATTATCACCATTGATGCCGATCTGCAAAATCATCCGGAGGATATTCCAAGCCTGGCCGCAGCGATACGCAATGGCGCCGATTTTGCCTGTGGTGTCCGCCTCAACCGGCGGGATTCCCTGCTCACCAGAAGGGGACCGTCCTGGCTGGTGAATCGACTGGTCGGTCATGCATTAGGCGTCAATTTGCAGGACTGGGGTTGCGGGTTGAACGCGGTAACGTCGGTGCTGGCCATGAAGATTTTCGCTCAGAATCCGCCACCGGCACTACCAAAAGCGGAAGCTGCCCTGATGGCTTCTTGCATTGCCCAGATACAGGTGGGGCACAGCGAGAGGGAGCACGGGCACTCGGAATACACTGCATGGCGCTTGCTTTGTTTCAGCGCAGGTTTTCTGCGAAGTTTTTCCATAAGACGCAGCTTTTGCCGATTATTCACGAGGCTGACAACAGGGATCAACCTGCACGCCCCCGGTTCCATGAAGGAAGCACCTGGTACTTTTTCTGGTGCGGGTGAAAAAGCCGCTGCCGTGTTGGCCTGGACAGTCCTGGCAGGTGCAGCTGCCATCGTGCAATTGGGGGCGTTATTCTATCGTTCCAAGGCTGCAGACAACCACTGCAGGATTCGTGAAATCCTGGAATAAGCTCCGGTTTCACCTGGCCTGACCCCGGCATACTGATGCAAACGCATGAGTGGGCGTTAGTGATGCGTATTCCACTCCACAAGGTGGCGAGAGCTGGCGTATTTAAAGCGTACAAGCCTTGAAATCAGGAGATGCGAAAAATGGAAAGTTGTTATTGCGCGAACCCTAAGAAACTTTTACGGGTTGGGAAACGACCACTGAACAGAGTCCTGGGACGAGTATGTTACTGCAAAAGCCTGCATGGATCCGGATTGTATATTTGCTGCAATGCCCTTCTTACTGTGTGCTAAAGAGATGTCGGGGCTGGTTTTTTCGCTGAAGGTCAAATGAGTGAAGGGGCTGTAGCCGGAATCATTGAGGATCAGCACCGCAGAGGCCGGCTGGGCAGGGTTTGGTGGAACGAACTTGAAATAGCGATACGACAACGTCGTCAGGCTGAATCCAAAGAAATAACCGCCGGAATTGGCCGTTATATTTGCGTTATGCGGAATCAACACGGTCTCGATGTGCGGCCCATTTTTCAAAAAGTCGAGGAAATACAGGGGGATTGGATTCGCAACGAAGATGGTTTGAACGTCTTTATGAGCATCCACGTAGGCGTCGACTCTGCCAGCGAAGGCACGCAATGGCTTTGGGTTGAATCGTTTAAGATCCTGACCCGGATCTCGTTCTATTTCCTGCCCTTTTACCAAATTATGCTCAGAGGACCCCAGCTGATCGTAAAGTTGGCGTAACCATTCAGACTGCAACATGTGCCCTGCCAGGGTGGTAAGGAAAATCGCGGCCGTAAGGAACGTGATCAGACTCTGGTGGAAACGCAACTTGGATTCCGCCTGAAACAAGTAGTGGATCGGAAATGCCCAGGCAATCCCGAATACGGGGATGACAGAGAACAGGTATCTGAGCTCAAAATCCTGCATTCCTCGGGTGATAGTCAATGCCTGTATCCCAATCAGAACCCAGGGTCCGAGGAGAATCGGCCACCACTTCCTGTATCTGCGTATCAACAACGAACCTAGAGCCAGGCCGCACCAGAGTGGATTTAACAGTCGGTCCAGCGAAATCCCCGAGCCGGATTGTTGGCCCAGTATCGGTGACAGTATGTTTCTCAATTCGAGCCGCCACCCGAGAAAGGAGATCCCGTCTCCCGAATGCAGAAGAAAAACAACCAGGTAAATCAAACTGGGCAAAGCAACAAGTACACCCTGTTTGGCATCTCGACGAAGCCCGAAGTAGACCAGGAATAAAAGGCAGTATATTCCTCCCTCTGGCCGGACCAATGGCAACAGCCCCACGATGATGGCAAGCAAAGTGTTTTTCTCTTCAATGAGGAGCATGAAAGCCACGGCCAGCAACAAGCCAAAGAGACCCTCCGCGTAGAAACTGGAAGAAAGGATCACGTAGAGAGGCATCAGTCCTACAATCAGAACGGACGCAGCAGCCAGGATAGGGTGGCACCCGGATCGAAGGCTGGCACGGGCGATCACTACGAGAGTCAGTATTCCTACGATGGCGTGACCCAATCGCATGACTAGCAGATTGTCGAAAGACAGCGCGGCCACTATCGCATCAAACAACAGTGCCAGCGGCATAACATAATTCCAGAGGAAAATCGTAGGCACACGGAAGGCATTCTTGGCGGCGAAAAAACGATACGAATCGTCAATGGAAAAAAGCTTCCTGCCGTCAATCCAATCGATTTCCAGCCAAACGTCTGGACCGCTTGTAAGGAATGGCACTGTGAGCAGGAGGAGACCCAGCAGTGCCAGGCACACCCATATGAGATCCCGCGAGACAAGGTGCCTAAAGGGTCGGTTCCTCATAACTGCGCCATGCGATAAATATGGAGGATCTCCGAGAACTGTATTTTAGATTATGAATCTTTTGACAAGAAAGTCTAATGTGAGCATAGGGGGAATAAACGCCGTTTTCTAGCTGCCAGCAAAGTACCGAAAGGCCGCAGAGTTGTCAATTAGACGAATCACTGGCCCGAAATCGCCTCATTTTACTCTTTAAAAGAGTGCCCTCCATACCAATAATTGTGACGAATTTTAAAGTAACGAGCAGCGGCAGCGGCACTTACTTAACCACCGGATAACAGGGATCGCCCCATAATCCCGTCGGATTCTCCATCATGAGATGAATAATGGTTGGAACCAGGCACATCATGATATTTACACCGTCCCTGATCTGGGCTC
>JAESPE010000220.1 GCA_016756835.1 gamma proteobacterium endosymbiont of Lamellibrachia anaximandri
TTCCATCTTCTCAGAACGGGGGCAGGATGCTCTACCCTCAAATCCCAGACAAATTTCCTCTATCGCAATGAATCCGCTATATTTCTACCCACAAATTTTCCTGAAGAGCCAGATATCTTTTCATGTTTTGCGTTTCCTTCTACGCCGTCGCAGTAGGAACACCGGTTACCCGGCGTCCCCTGCACAGGTCCCGGCGTGCGATTTTCCCGCACCGGGCTCTTCAAACATACTCACTCGCGTAGTCAGACCAGCACTCACGCAAGCCCCCGATTCACTGCCTGACGACTCTGCCGGGTAGGCGTCGGAAATGCAAAACGCTCCAATACCCGTTTCAGCTTCGGCCACGTCAAGCTTCGCCTTTGACTCCGTCGATTTAACCACTTGTACAGCAATTTCACTACTTCCTTATAGAATGTCCACAGGCCTCGATTGTTACCCACAATGCGGAAGTAGTTGTAATGCCCACGTACTTTCCGCATCAGGGTCTTGAGCAAGACCGACAGACGTTTGTGCCGATTGACTTTGAGCCACTCCTTGCACGCTTGCACTGCACCACGTAGTTTCTTCTTCGCCGTCCGCCGCCACACCCTCGGGGTTCCTTTGCTGTCGGCCTCCCAGTAGAACTCGAAGCCCAGAAAGGTGAACCGTCGGTCGCGGCCCGGGTGGAATCGACTGAATCGATGGATGCAGGTCTTCTCTGGGGCTACCGCCAAGGCGAATTTATTTAATCGCTTGGGTAGCACATTGTAGAAAGCCCGCGCATCGCGTCGATACTGAAAGGTACAAACAAAGTCATCCGCGTAGCGAATGATGTGTGCCTGCCCCTGACAGTACGGTTTCACCACCCTTTCAAACCACAGGTCCAACACGTAGTGCAGGTAGATATTCGCCAACATCGGCGAAATTACCCCGCGTACGTTCTTGCATACTTGACGTCCCCTTTATTGTGCCCGTCGAATCACCATCCGGGTTTTCCTCATCCTTATTGAAGCCTGGATCTGGGTCGACCCGAAAAACCACCAAGATATCTTCTTTATGGATTTCGATACGTTTGACCAAGGCACGGATGATATCGCGTTTCGTGGTGAAATCGATTGTGCTCAATCGGTCATTGACGGCGGCCGCAAACTCTTCGAGACGATTGATCACCAGAAACAGTTCGTATTGTTGCCGTTTCGATTCTTCAATCTGGTGGTCTATCTGCTGTAGTTTAATCTTGAGTTGCCCAATCTTCGGCTCGAAATCCGACTTCTCGATAATGCCTTCGGCGTAGCTGTCAATGAGCCTCGATTTGCCTTGCTCCAGATGGCGTTTCTGCTTCTCCAGAGCCACCGTATCGCTATTGTCCTTTTCGTTCCGCTCAAGCATATCCAGTCGGCGTTTATACTCTTTCTTCAATCGACCGGGTTCCGACAGCAGTTCGACAACTTGCTGCCACACCAACTCATCGAGCCGCTCCGTTCTCACCTGCTTGTTGTCGCATACTCGTTCGCCGCCAAAGCGATAGGCATCAGTGCCGATGCAGCGATAGTAGGCATACTGTCGGCCGCCCTTGGCCGCCGACTTACTGACCTTCTTCCCGTAATAGGCATAATGGCAATGGCCGCAGACGGTCAATCCTTGGAGCAGAAAGGCAGCGCCCCGGCGGCGCTGACGCGCATATTTGCGATTCTCGTCTAGTTGCTCCTGAACAGCAAGAAACAGCTCCTCGCTAACAATGGGTGGTACCGGGATTTCGATCCACTCGCTACGTTTGGTACGCACCGCCGAATAGCCCTTCTTCGGCGTGTCGGCACTATGGCGTGGCGTACGAACACGGGGCAAGGACTCCCGGGCCTTTGTCTTGCCAAAGGCTGCACGGCCCATATAGGCCGGATTCTGCAACATTCCCCATACGACGCTACGGTCCCAGTGTGCCTTGCCCGTATAGGTTTCGATGCCCGCTTCGTCAAGGCGTCGTACGACTTCGCCGATGCTCAGGCGATTGACACCGATCCAGTGGAAAATCTTTCTTACCGACGCCGCTTGCGGCAGGTCGATGACATACTGGGCCGGTGTCCTGTCCTGCTTGCGGATGTAGCGATAGCCATAGAGTGCCGTAGAGAGCACATTGACGCTGCCGCGTTATCCACTTGGCTTCGGACTCCCGTCACCGGGTTTGCCCTCAAGTTTCACTACTGCCCCGCCGGCCAGGCTTTAGGCAGATGGGACTTGTATCTTTCGACACGCACCCACTGGGTAACACTAA
>JAESPE010000221.1 GCA_016756835.1 gamma proteobacterium endosymbiont of Lamellibrachia anaximandri
AGCCTTGGGCACAACAGAAAGTCAAAAAGCTATTTTCTTAAAGAGCGGTATTGCTTAACTGCTGTGGGCTTGTCCAACAAACGGTTCAGATCGCGGCTTCGCGCGATCTAACCTTATTCGTTAGGTCAGCATCGTCGGCTTGATAGCCTTTGATATTGGTAAGCGTGGCATTACTGAGTTCAATGACAAATTTCTCATCATTGTCCGGTGTGATCAGATTGATTTTAAATTCATGACCCTCTGCTTTTTTACTATCGAGACGTACAGCAAGGAAATCCAACCACAGATCGGTGGTCATAGCGCTGATCATGTCTGGACCGGCTGTCTTGGGTGAAGCGCCAGTTGGAATGCCAGAGCGCAGTTCATAAGCCGCCGCCAGGAAGCTGTTACGCACACTGGGGCTCTCCTGCTGGTAGCCAATCTGCTCGAATATATCGGCCAACAGATCCTTGGCTTCCTGATTCTGTGGTTCGGCGTAAACCAGCTTGTTCACTATCTCTTGGGCATGGAGATATTTGCCTTTTTTATACAGAGACTTACCCTTGGTGATGATTGGTTTTGCCCCCCCCATCATCTCAACATACAGCGGTGCCGAATCTTCAGGAGAGAGAGGAATCAGTGTGGCTGGATTTGCGTCCCAATAACCAAGGTACCGGTTAACAACCGCTCGGCTGTTATGCTCAACAGAACCGTGATAGCTACGTGCTGCCCACTGTTCTTGAAGACTCTTTGGCACTGCATACACATTGTGAATCTGGTTGATGGTCACGCCTTGGTTGGCCAGATGCAGTACACCATTATTTAAGTTGGCATAGGTATCGCGTTGTGCCCGCATCACCTCCTGAACCCGTTTTTTACCCCAACGCGGCCAACTATGGGAGGCGAACATCACCTCAGCATCTTGTCCGAACATGTATAGCGCTTTGTTAATCTGCTTGGACCATTCCAGCGCATCACGCACCAACGCCCCTCGGAGTGTGTATATGTTGTGGATTGTGCCGGTGATATTTTCTGCCGCCCAAAACGCTTTCATGTCAGGGAAATAGGTGTTCATTTCAGCAGGCGCTTCTGTGCCTGGTGTGTTCTGAAAAACCATTTTCACCCCATCGACGGTCATCTCTTCGATATCCTTGTCGATGATTACTGTGGGGGGAATAAGCCCTAAATTACCTGCTGCCGTATTCTTGCCGATAGACTGATCCACACGACCGAACGGACTACGTGGCACAAGCACTCCGTACTGAAAGAACATGCGTCGGGTCATTGCATTACCGGCGTAGACGTTCTCTGAAACCGCATGATCCATGAAACCTACAGGCGCAATAATCTTGATCTTTCCACTATTGACATCTTCGATACTGGCAACACCTCGCACACCGCCGAAATGGTCCGCGTGGGAATGAGAGTAGACAACAGCAACGACAGGGCGCTCACCCAGCTGTTCATTGATGAACTTCAGTGCCGCTGCTGCCGTCTCCTTCGCGGTCAAAGGATCGAATTCGCGGTCAAAGGATCGAACACGATCCAGCCGGTATCGCTCTTGATAAAGCTGATATTTGCCAGATCGTAACCACGCACCTGGTAGATGCCGGGAATGACTTCGTACAGACCGTAATTCATGTTCAGAATGGCTTGGCGCTGAAGCGACGGATGAATGCTATCGAAATCCTTATCCTGCAATAGCCACTCGTAGCTGCCCATATCCCATGCTACATGACCCGCTTCTGCCATGATCTGCTTGTAATCAGGAGCGGCTATGAAGCCTTTTTTCTGTTCTTCGAAATCCCGCTTGTCGGAAAACGGCAACATCTTGCGCTGTTGCTCCTGAAGGTTGACGGTGTATTTTGAAGGCAATTTTCCCTTGGGTGGAAGTGTTTTCCCTCCATGGCCCCCGAGTCGTTTTGCACGCCACCCCCTCCGGCTGCAAAAGCGGCTCCGAATCCACCAGTCAGCAAGGTGACACATGCCGTCATCGCTATTATCTCTTTGCTTTTCATCGATCATTTCCCTGATATTAGGTGTGAGTGTATTGAATTGCATGGAAAAGTGACTTGAAAACTGCCCCACCCATCCAAGCGGAGTATAGTATGTTTTGTGGGTTTTCATTTGCCCATCAAAGTTTGCCTCCTCAGAAAAATTCGTGGGTAGTTTCCGGTACGGGTAACGCCCCAAGCGCGTGATATAAAGCAATTTCAGCAGCATGGTAGGTCCGAAATCCGTACGCTTTTCTGGTAGTCAGTTTT
>JAESPE010000222.1 GCA_016756835.1 gamma proteobacterium endosymbiont of Lamellibrachia anaximandri
TGGGCACAACAGAAAGTCAAAAAGCTATTTTCTTAAAGAGCGGTATTGCTTAACTGCTGTGGGCTTGTCCAACAAACGGTTCAGATCGCGGCTTCGCGCGATCTAACCTTATTCGTTAGGCATTGTTTATCTTGCTTCTCACCGTTGCTTGAAATTGTTTGAGTTGTTCCAATTTCTTGGGGCCAACACCTTTCCTAGATGAAAATACCTCAGTGTCAATTTCTAAACATATTTCTGGGGTGGTATAGCCTTCACTATACAGTTCATACGCTAATGGCAAACCTGCTAATCGCAATTCTTCAGCAAACCACTGGTCACCAGGCTTTAATGAACTATCCGAATCAAAATACTCTTCCGATAGCGATTTATTTCTAGATACGAGTTGATTGATTTTCTTTATTATCTCATCTCTAGGCTCGCTCGATTCAACAATGCTACGAAACTTAATTAATGACTTAAGATAAGGTTCAGGATCTTCTTTTTCACCATACCCATCAATCCCATACCAATCTGTTTTATCACCGGACAACTTGTCCTTTAGACCTTGATATTCCTCATTTGAATAAACCTTGTAAGCATGATCTAGTATTTGTTTTGGCGTATTCAAATCCACATTTGGGATAAATTGCCACTGGTATATTTTTGATTGTGCAATATCAACAGCAGCCTGAAGCACGTCATGTTTGTGGCAAGCATTTTCATATGCACGCTCTGACTCAACTTCAGACATGCGATTTTCAGCTGTTTCCAGTTTTCTCTCTAAAGACCGAAATTGTTGAATGGTGGTTACTTTTTCTGCAATCTCATGAGCTTCATGAGAAACATTCCTTTCAGGTTTCTTATTGCTGCGACCACCTTTTGAACTGCCAGAACCAAGCTTTCCTACAAACCATAGAACGATAAGCGCAACAATTAGCCATCCTACCCAACTCATTTGACTTCATCTTTATATTGCCTAACGACCAGCATAACCGGAACGAATGGAGCGCAGCGGAATGAGTGTCCGCGTTTATGCCCTTGTTATATTTTTATTGAGGATTTAGCAATGAGTGAAAACACATGGCCGGGCGGATACCGCCACGCAATGACGCAATCAGAGCATGAGCAATGGAATGCAGATAATTACCCAGGGACTTTAGAGGTTTGTTGCAGGTGCGATGAGCCAACAGGTAATTGCGAGGAGGACAATATCACCGATGATGATGGTGATCCTTACTGTCATGATTGCGCAATTGGAGCGGGACTCATTGAGGGTGATGTAGGTAATTAGGAATATAACGCCTCACATCACCGGCAGGAAAAAGCAGAGCGAGGAACGAGCGATGCTTTTTGCTGTCCGAGTGCATGTGATTGTTAGACGATTTTATGCTGAACATTGCTTTTTATTTTACGGGTTTCTGCACGACTTTTTACAGCGCAAATTGGACACCATCTGCCTGACTTAATGCTACTAGGAGCTGCAAGCCATTCATGCCCTTCTGCACATTTCCATAGAAGTTTAGTTTTACTGTTTATGTATTCCTTAGAAAGACACTTCCCGCCGCGTTGTTCGGCGATTTTCTGTAATGACTGTATTGGTGCAAGAACAACTCGCCCCGAGCAAATAGGGCACCAGCTATTTGACGATTTAATATGAGATGGTTTTACATCCCATTCATGTCCTTTGGCACAACGCCAGCGATGTTTGATTTGCATGCCCTTGAATTCTTTTGAAACCAATTCCCCACCATGTTTACTTGCTAGCTCCTGTAGTTCATGTAGTGGGTTTTCTTTAACATTTCCACAACAAATGGGACACCATGAATTCTGGTTTTTTAATGAATCCCAGGTTGCTTCCCATTTGTGACCTTCTGCACATAGCCAGTGATGCTTAGCTCTGCTACCTAAATATGATTCTGACAGGCAGGCACCATTTTTTGATTGTGCATGCGAATGAAGGTCATCAATCGTGTAATGGTCAGACTCAACCCATTCAATCGATTGGACTTCGCGCCAATCTCTCATCCTTTCAACAAATCGTTGTTCGGGATATTTCTTTTCGCCTCCTCAGAAAAATTCGTGGGTAGTTTCCGGTACGGGTAACGCCCCAAGCGCGTGATATAAAGCAATTTCAGCAGCATGGTAGGTCCGAAAGCCGTA
>JAESPE010000223.1 GCA_016756835.1 gamma proteobacterium endosymbiont of Lamellibrachia anaximandri
CATGATTCATGGGTGAATGTCCCTCTGTTTGAGGGCGTGAGGTTACATTTTAATTTTATTCAGGAAGTTGTCATGGATCGGTTTTTCTCCGCGAAGCGGCTTCGTCCAACAATGCAAATCAACGCGGACCTCAAAAGCTGCTTCGCAGCTCTTGAGGCCGGTTATTTGCGGCGTTAGGCCATAAGGAAGAATCGTGATAATCGAAAAAATATGGATCAAGAACTGGAGATCAGTAAAGGACGAACGGCTCCAAGCTCGAGATTTGATGGTGATCATCGGCCAAAACAATCACGGCAAATCAAACTTGTTGTCCTCGGTTCTCTTTATTCTTTGGGGAATTAAAGCACCAGGACTTGGACTTTTTTCATGGCTCAACGGAATTGTTCGTTGAAGTACAGTTCGGTGGCCTTGATGACTCTGACAAAACAACATTCAAAAAATATCTGACTTCCGAAGAAAAAATAGTTGTTAGAAAAACCGCATTTTTAGGTGGAAGCTTCGAGTATCGAGGTTATATAGAAAACCCTGCGGAAGAATGGCTTCAAGAAGCAAATGCGTCAGCTTATACAAAGCGTGATCTTGCAAGCAGCCTCCCATTCCATCCGTTTATTCCTGATTCTGGCCGTATATCTAAGCAGCACATTATCGATGCTCAAAATTCATATATTGATCAAAACAGAGACGACATCGACTTTAGCTTTGAATTGGAGAGCACCAATTTTCTTGGGCTAAAAACCGTAGCAAAAGGAATATTCGGTGAGGTGTATTTCATTCCTGCCGTCAAAGAAGCCTCTGATGATTTTACATCAAAGGATTCTAGTGTATTTGGTAAATTGTATGCTGACGTAGTCGCTTTAATGTCTGAGCATAACAATGACTGGAAGGAAACCAAGGAAAAGCTTGGGAAGTTATTCTCTACGCTAAACAAAAAAGATCATGAAGGAAATGATAATACTGAGCGACCACAGCAACTTTCCGATTTTGAGAGGGAACTTACCGATGAATTGGTTTCGTGGGGCGCTAAAGTAGATATTGAGGTTAGCGCGCCCGATATTGAAAATGTTTTTAAAGCCAACACCCAAGTATGGGTTGATGATGGAGTTAGAACAGACATCAAGCGAAAGGGACACGGACTTCAAAGAGCTTTAACGGTTGCACTAATTCAGGTAGTGGCTAAACGAGCAATTGCTGCTGCAGAAATCGATGGCCAAGAAGCACAAGGTAACCGAAAGGCCTCAAATTCTAGATATTTCATCTTCGAAGAGCCAGAACTCTATTTGCACCCGCAAGCACAAAGATCCTTGTTTGATTCTTTTGTTGGTCTCTCGGAGTCAGGGAGTCAAGTGATTCTATGTACTCATTCTAGCGGCCTGATTGACGTAGAAAGATATAAATCGATATATATAGCCACAAAAGAGAATGAGGAATACGGAACAAAATTCAAACAATGCTCTGAGGATCTATTTGAAGGAGATTCGAAAAAGGATTTCAACCTTTCATACTGGATAAATCCTGATCGAGGTGAATTGTTTTTTGCTAGCAAGGTGGTTTTATTGGAAGGCGCAACAGAAAAAACCGTGCTGCCACTTTTAGCCAAGCGACTAGGGGTGTTTAAGTACGAGTACACACTAATCGATTGTGGTTCAAAAGATAATATCCCACTGTATGTAAAGCTCATGAATAAGTTTTCCATTCCATACGTTGCAGTTTATGATCGTGATCATCAAGCGCATAAAGGGGCAGATGCAATAGCTTCTGCAGATACATCGACGCAGAAAATCGAGAATGAAATTAACTCTGATGTAGGCTGTTCTATTGTTTTAATAAATGACATAGAGGAAGAGTTGGGGCTTCCAAACGGCGGCAGTAGTAAGCCGTATGTTGCCCTAAATCACATCACGTCAGAAGGCTTTGATTTGGGGGCAGATATGAGCACCAAGATTCGGGCTATATATGACGCAGAGGCCTAACACATATGAGCCGCCCCCCTGTCAATAGGCAATAGAAAATCTGCTCTTTAACAATTCAAGAGAAACTATGTTGTGCCATAGGGCTTACTGCTTTGGCTTCATGGTTGGGTTC
>JAESPE010000224.1 GCA_016756835.1 gamma proteobacterium endosymbiont of Lamellibrachia anaximandri
AATCAGGTCGGTGAATGAGTTGGAACAAAAGATTATTGAGTATATCGATAAGAACAATAAAGAACCGAAACCCTTTGTCTGGACAAAGTCCGCTGAAGAAATTTTGGAAAAAGTGAATCGTGCACGATCAACTCTTGATAATATACGATCTGTTTAGGACACTACACTAGTGAGGATCAATTTCGCAAGGCTGCTGAGAATTCTAAATCGCTGGCGTCAACGGCCTGATGATCAGGCCATGACTCGACATGAGCGGACTTGTTGTAACCTGGTCGCAGGGTCGTAAATAGCGGCAACGTTACTCATAGCGTGTCCTGTCGTTTGTGACTTATCAGGCTTCAATCACCTCCTATCGCGTACACAATGACGATTGTGCACGTGCCGCCGTAATAAATCCTGGCAAGTACTTTTTTTCCTAATCATTCACAATATTTTGTTTTTGTTCAGGATTTCAATGGAAATGCGCTATAATGCGCGATTGGGATACAATTGACCGCTAGCATTACGACCTACTTTAAAATATGAATCTGCGGCATAAGTCATCCGCGTAGATTCTCACCGAATTGGGAAGACAACAACACATCCCCTTCCTTATGTAACTTTGTCGTAATAATGTGAGGTAATTTAAAGTTTTCACCGCCCCAGTCGTTATCCTATAGCAATGAATACCTCTAAAGACTGACACCCATGAAAACCTTTCGCACTCTAGTCACCATTCTGATACTCGGCATCGTTCTCTCTGCCTGCGGTGGTGGCAACACTGACAGCGTCGATGACACGCCTTCCGATTCCCAAAGATTCACCTTCGGCGGTAGCGTGGGCGACGGTCCCATAACAGGCGCAACAATTACCCTGAAGAATGCTGCAGATTTACTGCTAGCAACCACCGTCAGTGACCAGCAGGCGAATTATTCCTTTGATATCAGCATACAGCCAAGCGACTTTCCTCTAACTATCGAAGCCACCGGTGGCATCGATTTAGTCACTGGCGATACCCCAGACCTTACCCTATTTTCGATCGTCCCTAACCTTTCAGCCAACCGGGCCAACCTGAATCCCCATTCCACATTGATCGTCGAGATAGCCAAGGTGATGCCCAGCGGTTTGACAGACGTTAATCTCGCTGCAGCAAAATCCACGGTACTCACTAAGATGAACTTTGGCCTGGACACAAGCCAAGCATCCGACCCGATCAACGTCCTCATTGAGGAAAACAGTGTAGCCAACATCATCAAAACCAGCGAGACCCTCGCCGAGATGATCCGTCGCACCCGCGATGCGCTGGTGCTACTCGGCACCGACTTCTCAACAGACAGGGTCATGCACATTCTCGCCGCTGATCTAACTGACGGATCACTGGATGGTAATGGTGCCAGTGACTCGGATCCGCGCCTGGCAGCCATTGCCAACCTCGTAACCGGCCAAGTTGCGATAGAGGCCATGAGCAATGAGCTGCAGGTCAATGGCGCAGACGCCACGAACGCAATGGACAATGCCATACAGGTGATATTACCCATCACCACCCAAACCACGGCTAACGTCCTCATCAACCGGGAAATAATAATCCAGGCACAGCGGGCTGTTGCTGCCGCACAAGTTGTCGATTCAAATCCAGACCTTATTGCACTCTCAACAGCACTGGCCAATCTGCCGAGTAACACCACGGCATCCACTGTCACTACACTGCTGCCAAACGGGGCTGGCATCAGCCTGGACCAGAGCATTTCCATGGCTGTTACCTCAACTGATAACGAGCTTACCGCCATAAACTCAGCGGCCAACAGCGTTAACTCTCCACCTGGCATCAGCGGCACCCCTCTCCTCACGGGAGCAGAGAACAGCGCCTACAGCTTCACGCCCAGTGCCAGTGATCCCGATGGCGACAATCTGACCTTTTCAGTCAGTGGCATACCCCTCTGGGCCAGCTTCAACACCAGCACGGGCACACTTTCCGGAACCCCCGGGTTTGACGATGCCGGCAGCTATAGCAACATCATCATCAGCGTATCTGACGGCGCCGTGACG
>JAESPE010000225.1 GCA_016756835.1 gamma proteobacterium endosymbiont of Lamellibrachia anaximandri
ACTGGACGCCGCGCTCGGATGCCTACTTTGCTTCCCCTCTGGCGCAAGGCACGCCGGGTAAGCAGTGCGGCCTCGCGGCTACCGGGGACTACCAGCCTTCGCTTCGCTCTCCATGGCTGGCAGCGGATGCTCGCCCTTGAATCCCGCCAGATCTACTGCCCCTACTGCGGTCAAATGATTGAGGTGCAAATCGATTGCAGCCTTGACCAGCAGCAATATATCGAGGATTGCAGCGTCTGCTGCTGCCCGATCACTCTATTGGTGGATATCGATGGGGAGGAGATAAGCTTAAACGCCCAAAGAGACGATGATTGCTGAGTATCAGGCACTTCCTATTCGGCCCTGTATCTCCAAATAGTCTCTATTAATAAATCACCGGGTGAATCATTTGCCAAAGTTGTATTATCGATGGATCAGATCCACACGGCGCAGCTAAAACAGTAAGGAGAGATCTTGTGAAGAATACTTTCAAACATACACTTCCCAACGAATCGGGATTTTTTGGAGAGTATGGCGGCAGCTTTATTCCCGAGCAGCTGCAGCAGATCATCGACGAGATCACCAGCGCCTATAAACGAATCACCCAGGACGATAAATTTCTGAACGAACTGGCAGACCTCTATCAAAACTACGTCGGACGCCCCAGCCCGATCTTCCATGCGAAAAGTCTATCGGCAAAATATGGGGCTGATATCTATATGAAGCGAGAGGATCTCAACCATACCGGCGCACATAAAATCAATCACTGTCTCGGAGAGGCGCTGCTCGCCAAACGGATGGGCAAAAAGAAGCTGATCGCCGAGACAGGTGCGGGACAACACGGCGTGGCGCTGGCTACCTCCGCCGCGCTGTTGGGACTTGAATGCGATATCTACATGGGCGAGGTCGACATCAAAAAAGAGCATCCGAACGTGGTGCGCATGGAGATTCTCGGCGCCAAGGTCATTCCGGCCACACACGGCAGAAAGACGCTGAAAGAGGCGGTGGATGCAGCCTTTGAAGGGTATGTCAAAGATCCGGTCACGCAATTTTACGCCATCGGCTCAGTGGTCGGCCCCCACCCTTTTCCGATGATGGTGCGGGACTTTCAGTCCATCGTCGGCAACGAGGCAAAGGTGCAGTTTCAGGAGATGACCGGCGGTAACCCCAACAACTTGGTTGCCTGCGTCGGCGGCGGCTCCAATGCACTGGGACTGTTTGATGCCTTTCTCGATGACGCGTCGGTGCGCATGTTTGGCGTAGAGCCCGCTGGCCGCGACCTCAATCAGGTCGGCGAACATGCCGCCACCCTGACCAAGGGTGAACCCGGCGTCATGCACGGTTTCAAATCCTACATGCTCCAGGACGAGGCAGGAGAACCCCAGGAGGTCTATTCAGTTGCCAGCGGACTGGATTATCCCTCCGTCGGCCCGCAACATAGCTATCTGAAAGATATCGAGCGGGTGGAGTACAAAACCATCAACGACAAAGAAGCGATCGACGCTTTTTTCGAACTCTCCCGGGTGGAGGGCATTATCCCTGCGGTGGAGTCCGCCCACGCAGTTGCCTACGCAATAAAAATGGCGCAGGAAGGAGAGAAAGGGACCATCCTGCTGAATCTTTCGGGCAGGGGCGACAAGGATATCGACTTCATCACCGAAATCTACGGCAGCGAGTATGGGGTGAGCAATCTGCTGTAAGCCACTGATAACGGGCACTAAAACGCAGGAGCAGCGCCCTCGCCGCGATGACTCCGTTGATGGGCAAATCGCGGCGAGGGCGCCGCTCCTACCCAGCAAAGAACCAGCCTCTGAGATTAAAAGAAAACCGCCTCGACCGCTGCCAGCCATGGAGAGCGAAGCGAAGGCTGGTAGTCCCCGGTAGCCGCGAGGCCGCACTGCTTACCCGGCGTGCCTTGCGCCAGAGGGGAAGCAAAGTAGGCATCCGAGCGCGGCGTCCAG
>JAESPE010000226.1 GCA_016756835.1 gamma proteobacterium endosymbiont of Lamellibrachia anaximandri
TAAAGAACCGAAACCCTTTGTCTGGACAAAGTCCGCTGAAGAAATTTTGGAAAAAGTGAATCGTGCACGATCAACTCTTGATAATATACGATCTGTTTAGGACACTACACTAGCTACCCTTGACATGATGGGTGCTGATCCCACCATTGCCGCCGCCCGGCATGTGTGGGACTGGATCGAACGCGGCAGGCTGCCAAGCTTCAGCGTGCGCGAAGCATTCAATGCCCTGCGAGGCACCTTCCCCCGCGTGCAGCACATCCGCGACGCACTGGAGGCGCTGGAAGAACGTGGTTACGTGGAAGTCATGGAATCACCAAGAGATGGCCCAGGCCGTCCTGCATCCCCTACCGTGCGGGTGAGGCAGGAAATCCGGGAGGGGTGGCGATGAGCTGGCGCGAAGTGTTGGGTGCGGTGAATCCAGTTGATAAGCCATATACGCATAATCCGCACAATACGCACAAAAACCCCATGCCGGGTAATTCTGCGAATATTGCGGATTCTGCGGAGGGGAATTCCAAATTATTGGAAGTACTTGCCACTGCCACCTGCAGCTTGCCTATTACCTCGATAGAGGTACGCGATGCACTGGCGCCGGAAGACATCGATGACTGGCGCAAAGGCAACATCGGCACTGAAACTATAAAGGCCTTTGCCAGATCGCTGGCACAACGTCTGGAGATGGATATGGGCGAGGTGCCTGCCCACTTCACCGAGAGAGCCATCTGCAAACAATGCGGGCCAGTCTGGCTGTGGTTTACCGGTGAGGCTCTGGGTTGCCCTTGGTGCTGGAGTCGGACTGCAGACAGACCGATACCACGCCCCCACCCTGTTTGTTGTGGTGATTGTGCGCACTTCGAACGCATTAATCACCCAAACCTTGGACATTGTGCTAAAGACAAACTGGAGGCAATAGCCGGATTATGGGACACCAGCCAACGATATTGCGGAAGGTATCTCTCAAGGCCAGAACAACCAATATGGAGACCGATAGAAAGCGAAAGTGGCAGGAATAAAATAGCCCTACGTAAACCGGTGGAATGCAATGAGTGATGGCTTGATCGAAACAAATGTAGGCAGAACTTCTCCAGCACTACGCCGAAGACTCAAACGCTATTGGCGGATAAGGGATCGCATCTTTGAAGCATGGGAGAAGGATGAAACTGAGATCAATTATCCACAGCTCCCACCATATCCGAAAGAATGTCGAAATATGATTTGCGGTGCAAAAAACCGGAACGGTATGCCCTGTAAGATAAACTATATTTACGGGAATGGTAGGTGCAGGTTTCATGGTGGCCTGAGTACTGGACCCAAGACCACAGAAGGAAAAAAACAAGCTGCGCTCAATGGTCTACGGCCCAAAAAAAAAGCAAAGCCCATGAAGTGGGTGGGAAATGATGGGTTTTGACGCGGAATTTTCTGTCCTATACCACCTGATACTGCGGATATGCCATCAATAGCCTACTCCTCCTGCATGTGGCGTTTGAGATCACCGCATGGCGTACCTGCTGAACCAGTGCGCGCCAGCCTTTCTTCTTGGGCTTTAGGCCGAATTTGCGCTGCAGATCCTCGCTGGCGCGTGGGGCTCGTTCGGAGAAGCGGGGTTTGCCTGAGTCAGGTTTTTCATCTATATTCTCACTAGGGCCACTGGCCTGTGAGGAGCTGTTAAAGGCTGGGATCGATTCATTTGAGTCGCCCAGGGAACCTTTCAGCTCCTTTTTATTTTTGGCTCTTCAGGAAAATTTGTGGGTAGAAATATAGCGGATTCATTGCGATAGAGGAAATTTGTCTGGGATTTGAGGGTAGAGCATCCTGCCCCCGT
>JAESPE010000227.1 GCA_016756835.1 gamma proteobacterium endosymbiont of Lamellibrachia anaximandri
CACGGGACTGCTTTTCCCGCCAAAGCCGCCTGCTTGTGTCAACAGCCGCCGCAGGCATCAGCAAATGCACATGGGGATGATAATCCAGTGCGCGTGTATGAGTATGCAATACCAGCGTGGCCCCTGCGACGTTTGTCAAGATAGCTGTCCATTTTTCTACGCTGCTTCGTCTTTAACTTCTGCCTCTTCTGATTCCTGATTCACCGGGTTGAGCCATACCTCACCAACCGGTTGCCAGTTTCTCGTTCCTCGACTCCAGCGTTTCGGATTCCGTTGCTTCGCTGCCTGGTAGACCGCTTCCCGATTCACCAAAATCGACTGCTCCTTTCCACTATGGCGTTGTGCCGGTGTCACGAATTTAATCCCACTGTGGCGATGCGTTTCGTTGTACCAGTGAACGAAGTCGTAAACCCACTCACGTGCCGCATCCAGATTCTCAAACGGCTTTGATGGGAAGGCCGGGGTGTATTTCATCGTTCCGAACAGACTCTCCGAATAGGGATTGTCGTTGCTCACGGATGGGCGGCTGAAAGACGGTACTACGCCCAACCGTTGCAGTGTCGCCAACATGGTTGCTCCTTTCATCGGCGACCCATTGTCCGAGTGAAGCACCAAACCCTGCTCAGTGATACCCTCTGCCAAACAGGCCTTGCGAATCAAGAGTGATGCGTGATCCGCTGTCTCGTTTTCGTGGATCTCCCAGCCCACAATCTTGCGGCTGTAGATATCCATCACCAGGTAGAGCCGGTAGAACAATCCGCTAATGCGCGTTGCCAAAAAAGTAATGTCCCAGCTCCAAACCTCGTTCGGCCCCGTGGCTTTGTAAGCTTCTGGTCTGGCGACTTTCCTCGGGGCTTGAACTTTCCCACGGTGGTGTAGCTGATCCGCTTCCTTCAGTACCCGGTAAAAGCTGGATTCCGAAGCGATGTAGATCGCTTTGTCAGCCAATGCCGGTACGATCTGCGACGGCGGAAGGCTCTGATATTCGGCTTGGTTGCAGGTCTCCAGGATCCTCATGGGGGCGGCATTGGCTGGCGGTTTTGCATACACATATGATTATCTTGCATGTTGCATAGAAAACATGCACTTTGACAGAATACTTTTAAATGTTGTTTGCATGGACCCAGTATCTTATGTGAAGGAAGATTACCGAGCAATCAGACGTAGGAAGGGATACCGCAATTCATTTGCTGAAGTGCTAGCGACTAAAATTAAGTGTACATTATATGCTGCCTCCTACCTTTACATTGTAGAACGCCATGAATACAGCAACCTTCCTGAGGAATACGCTCAGGATCCATTCTTTATGGAATCTAGAATTGGCTGGAAACTTATTGATAATGTTACTAGATCAATCACGATGATTGTCGGATCAAAATCTAAATTTGTACGAGAACACCTGAAAAACAAACTCGATTGGATTGATGGATTATGAATAACACTGTTGATATGTGTGATTGAGGGCCGTAGGTTCGGGTGAGAAACGAACCCCAATAGTCAATACCGAGACATATTTAAAGTAAAAAGATCAACGGCAATAACCGCATAAAATCGAAGGCGTTTAAAGTCAAAGACAATTAACGTCAAAAGCAATACTATCAAGGCATTACAGTCAAGTGCAAAACTTTGCTAACAAAAAAATCAACCGGACGTTGGTAGATCGACGTGTAGCCCAAGTACCGATACACATCATTTCTATACCTGATTACCCCCGAGCCTCAGCCATGCTGAGCAGGCGTTGTGGCATGGGTGGTGTGCGCACGGCGGCATAGCCGAGGCGCGGAATCATCTCTTCGAGCT
>JAESPE010000228.1 GCA_016756835.1 gamma proteobacterium endosymbiont of Lamellibrachia anaximandri
CGGATTTCGGACCTACCATGCTGCTGAAATTGCTTTATATCACGCGCTTGGGGCGTTACCCGTACCGGAAACTACCCACGAATTTTTCTGAGGAGGCCAAATTTAGAGGAAAGCGTTGTAAATGTAATTAATGAAAAAGTTCAGATGGACATTGTGTTATACAAGGAAATGAAGCTGAAACTAGAGAATACAATGGCCTAACAAAAGCATACACGCGGACTGCCAAAAGCGGCGCGGCTTTCGCTGCGCTACAGCCACACCGCTTTTGGCAGCCGGTGATGCTAGGCGTTATGCTCTAAAATCGAACCACAAATGAAGTCCAATTTGAATGTGCAAAGACTGAATATTTGCGTTACTACTTGAGGAAATATGAAATGAAGAAACTTGCCTGTATTGGTGTATTCGCTGTACTATTTTCGACCTCTCTGCCTTCCGTTGCAGGGGAATGCTACTGGGTTTGTAGCAACGGCGAATGGGTTCCTATCAAAAACGGTATTTGCATACTTCCGCCCAAGCCAGTGAGACTATGCCCTATTAACTAGTAAATCATCGAATGCCGCATCTTATCGCGCCTAGCACAATGAGATATCGGCTCCGCCGACATCTCATTTCAAGCGTGTAAGCATAAAACAATGATGCCACGAGTAATCCCAAACTACAGAAATCGCTCTGCTGAAAGTATCGTATCTGAGAAAATTCAATTTGAATCCTCGGGTTATATATACCGAGCGCTTTCATGGCTTGATTTTGCAAAACGGAAAGGAGTTCCAGTCGCTTTTCAATATGCAGCGCATGATGCACGGCAAGGAATCGAGCAATTGTTGTTTGAAGAACTCGTGCTTAGTGTTGGTACGAATCTCGACCGTACCGAATATGAAAAGTGTCTTGGGAATAGCACTAAGTTGTACAAGATTATCAATAGGTTGGCCCCACAAAGAGAAAATCTCGCAAAATTCACGAGGGCGGTTTTCTCAGTCGGCGAAGTCCGAATCCCACTGGTTGTATGGGATCACAAAAAACTTATGCAGTATTGGGGGCGTATTTCAAATTATCTCCATTGGGCGGGAGCAATAGATGAAACCATTCAGAATGAGTCGTGGGTCAAAGAAGGAATTCTAATTACAGAAGAAGCATGCGCACATATATGGAATAATCTAACCCAGCACGAAATGGGAGTTATGCTGCCAAATGATATGCACCCCGAGATTCGGGATCTTTGGGAAAGATATAAAGCTGGAAAGATTGGATTAGATGAGGTAAGAATCTCCTCCAAATTGCTCGATCCAGCATTAAAGTAAAGCATAACAATGCCATAAACGCGGACGTCAAAAAACTGCGCCGCTCGTTCCTCACTCTGCAGTTTTTTGCCTCCGGTTATGGCTGGCGTTAGATTTCAATAGAGAATAATCATGCCATATGTAAACATCAAAATTACGGATGAAGGGGCTACAGAGAAGCAAAAACAAGAATTAATCAATGGAGTGACTGATTTGCTTCAAAATGTACTGAATAAAAATCCAAATACTACTGTTGTAGTCATAGATGAGGTTAAAACTGATAACTGGGGTATATCTGGTGCAAGTGAGTCTTCGACCTCGTGAAAGATTTTGGGACATCCCAGTCCCCAAAATCGACTCGGCCTTCGACAGCCTGTTTGTGCCCCGGCCGTCCCGGTCACTGGCACTACGCGA
>JAESPE010000229.1 GCA_016756835.1 gamma proteobacterium endosymbiont of Lamellibrachia anaximandri
CGCCGCGCCGCCTGAGACACGGTCGCAACGCTCCGAATTCCGTGTGCTACAGCAGGCAGCGGTTTGCCCACCGTACTTCCGATTGTCCTCATGGTCTCACATCCAGCACACAAGCCCATTTATTTGCCTCTTTCGATCAGCCTGATTCCCTACTCACTGACTTATCTATTTTGCTAATCTCCACATTGCGCTGATCAGTTCCTCAATACGGTCATCGGATTAGGTTATTGGTAGGGACAGAGCACCATGATCCCCGAGCGCCAAGGGTAAGCACCGTCCTATTTATCGCGATTCCCAGCGCAAGCAAAATAACATAAATGTTATTAACATTACGATATTAATAACATTTACACTATTTTAGTATTGACTTTTTATAATCTTTTCATTATTTATTAGGTATATTACGATAACTTATAGGTTATTACCATGCGCTCTCAAGATCGTGCCACAGCCCGCCGCCAGCTAGACAAACGCCTGAGCCTTCTGCCAAGCGCTGATAGTCTCGCGCGCCCGCCGCGCGGCTGGATAAAAGCTATTCGCGAAGCGTTGGGCATGACGACGGCCCAGCTCGGCAAGCGCCTGAGTGTCAGCCAGCCCCGTGTCGTCACCATCGAAAAAGCAGAAAACACGGGATCGATCACGCTCGACTCACTGGAGCGTGCCGCCCAAGCGCTCGACTGTCGCTTGGTCTATACCCTCGTTCCCAGAAAACCGCTCGAAAAGCTCATTGAGGAGCGTGCCCACCTTCTCGCAAAAAAACGACTGGAATCAACCGGCCACAGCATGAAGCTGGAAGCCCAGGGTGTTGATGCAACGGATGAAAACGAACAGCTGAAAAGCCTGGTCAATAAGATCATTGCGCAAGGTGGCTCCAAACTGTGGGAGGACGTATGAGTGAAGATCCTCTGATCAAGCAGGATGATGCGTCCACCCCCCTCTCACCTGAAGAGCTGGAGGGTCTGATCCCTTCATACATCACTCTGCGTTCTGAACTCAACGAGGCAGAACAGGCCAATATTCTCGAAGCAGAGGAATGGGCATTCAATCGTAAGCGTGATGTCCTATCGGAAAAATTCTTAAACGGCCTTCACAAACGCATGTTTGGTCGTATCTGGAAATGGGCCGGGCAATATCGCCGGACCGGCAAGAACGTCGGCGTCGATGCCTATCGCATCCCACTGGAGCTACGGCAGCTTCTTGATGATGTCCGCTTCTGGATAGAAAACGACACCTACCCCCCCGATGAAATCGCCACACGTTTCCACCACAAACTCGTCTGGATACACCTGTTTCCCAACGGCAATGGCCGTCATGCCCGCACGGCGACCGACTTGCTGCTCACTACCCTCGGCCAACCGCGCTTTACCTGGGGCCGTAAAAACCTGGTCGATGCCAATGAAACCCGCCAGACCTATGTGAACGCACTACGCGCTGGTGACCAGCACGACTACGAACCGCTCCTCGCTTTTGTCCGTTCCTAGACCGGGGGGGGGATTTCAAGTGAGTCTTCGACCTCGTGAAAGATTTTGGGACATCCCAGTCCCCAAAATCGACTCGGCCTTCGACAGCCTGTTTGTGCCCCGGCCGTCCCGGTCACTGGCACT
>JAESPE010000023.1 GCA_016756835.1 gamma proteobacterium endosymbiont of Lamellibrachia anaximandri
TAGCTTTCCCGCATTCCGCAAGCTCCATGCGGGCTACATTGTAGCCGCGATGGAGCTTAGCGGAATCGAGGGGCAGAGTCCCCCAAAGCGTCAGGCTGCAGGAGGCTCGATAAACTCCAGTGCATTTTGATCAGGGTCACGGCAGAAGAGAGCCCGCCGCCCGGAGCGGCTGACGCTGAAGGTTATACCCGCCTACTCAAGTCGAAATCACTGGCTACTAGCTTTCCCGCATTCCGCAAGCTCCATGCGGGCTACATTGTAGCCGCGATGGAGCTTAGCGGAATCGAGGGGCAGAGTCCCCCAAAGCGTCAGGCTGCAGGAGGCTCGATAAACTCCAGTGCATTTTGATCAGGGTCACGGCAGAAGAGGGCCCGCCGTCCGGAGCGGCTGACGCTGAAGGTTATACCCGCCTGCTCAAGTCGAAATCACTGGCTACTAGCTTTCCCGCATTCCGCAAGCTCCATGCGGGCTACGTTGTAGCCGCGATGGAGCTTAGCGGAATCGAGGGGCAGAGTCCCCCAAAGCGTCAGGCTGCAGGAGGCTCGATAAACTCCAGCGCATTTTGATCAGGGTCACGGCAGAAGAGGGCCCGCCGTCCGGAGCGGCTTACAGTGTAGGTTATGTCCGCCTGATCGAGTTGGGATTTCAACCGGTCGAGATCGCTGACAACCAGCGCCAGATGTCGATCTCTGCCGCCGTGCTCAGGTCTACCCTCCAGGGGATCAGGATTGGGCAGTTCCAGCAGGTGAATCTGTTGTCTGCCCACCTGTAGCCAGACGCCGGGATAGCCCAGATCGGGACGGCCGTCGTCCACTTCGAGACCCAACAGGTCGCGGTAGAACTCGAGCGCCCTGGATGTATCGGCGACAATCAGGCTGACGTGGTGCATACCATTGATCAATTCACCCATTTTGATTTCTGTCCAAAAGATCATCGATAGGCCGGCTGTGGCGCCAAAAACGATAGCGGTGTGTTTTCCGCAGCGTATAGCGCTTGCCGTTGCAGGGATAGACATGGAGCCGGGCGTTTTGCTGTCCATTTAGCGATCCGATCAGTCGCTGCAACTTCCCATCCAGCCTTGCCAACTGTTCGGCCCAGTGAAATGGGTCGACGTTCAGGACAGGCGGCAGAAGGTTTGTGACACTCAGCAGTGCCTCACCCTCTCCGGACCAGGCATCGTCCAGGTTATCGGGAATCACCTGTGGCTGTATACCTGCCAGCTGAGCCAATCCCCGGCAGGTGGGATCTTCGCCAAAGATCCTTTCAAAAGGCGCCTTCTCCAGCTTGGGCAGAGTTCCCACCCCGGAGAGCCAGAGACCATTGATAGTCAACCTCCCCGCAGACTCACGCTGTTGATTCAACGGCGCATTGAAAAGCAGCATCTGGATTTCATTGCACAGGGCACGCCATTTTGCTGCATCCGGGCCACTCGGCAGGAAAGCGTCGATATTCCGACCCACCACCTGTTCCAGACTGGTGGTAACCAGATCGGGACACTTTTCCAGATGCATATACCAGTGCGCCGGTAAGGGTGTTTCCAGACGAATACCATCTTCGGCAAAATGTGCATTGATTTGACCGGCAATCTCATCCGCCTCAGCCTGTTCAACGTCGAGCAGTTCCGGGTTGAAGAGCAGCAGGCGATCCCGATCCGGTCGCAGGTGTACTGGATCGGCACGCAGCCAGCATGTTTCACCCGGGGTGCCGCCGCTCCCAAGGTAGTTGACCGCACCCACGGGCAGATCCCGGCCTGGCTGGGCCGCCATACCGAATAGGGAAAACAGGGTGGTCGAGAGATCGTGACCAGGCGTCTCCGCCTGGTCAGCGCGTGCCAGAATCCGCTCCAGTGCCGGAACACCCACCTCGCACCCCGCCGCCTTGAGCGACGGCATCGGTCCGAGCAGACCGGGCAACAGCAGATGCAGGGTTACCGCCATCAGTAGCAGGCCGTGGCATTACACCAATCAGCCGTCCAACTGCTCCACACGAATGCGCATCACCTCTCCGGCAACCGCATCCAGGGCCTCGATCGCCTCGATGGCCTGGTTCATCTGTCGTTCTTCCACACGATGGCTCAACATCACCAGCGGCACACGGGTCTCCCCTTCTGCGGGCTCTTTCTGCTGAATCGCTTCGATGCTGATCCCGGCATCACCGAGGATACCGGCAATAGCCGCCACCACACCGGGTTTGTCATCCACGGTCATACGCAGATAGTAGGCGGTCTGCACCTCCTCCATCGGCAGAATCGGATGGTCGGAAAGCTCATCGGGCTGGAAGGCCAGATGCGGCACCCGGTTCTCAGGATCGGTGGTGAGCGCACGCACTATGTCAACCACATCAGCCACCACTGCCGAGGCAGTAGGTTCAGCACCCGCACCGGCGCCGTAGTAGAGGGTCGGCCCCACGGCATCGCCCATCACCAGCACGGCATTCATCACACCATCCACATTGGCGATGAGTCGCCGTTCAGGAATCATGGTGGGATGAACCCGCAGCTCGATGCCTTTCCCGGTCTTGCGAGTCATGCCCAGATGTTTGATGCGATATCCCAACTCTTCCGCATACTCCACATCCTGTCGTTCGATTTTTCCGATCCCTTCAGTATAGGTCTTGTCGAACTGCAGCGGCACGCCAAATGCGATGGAAGCGAGGATAGTCAGCTTGTGGGCGGCATCTATGCCTTCCACATCGAAGGTGGGATCGGCCTCGGCATAACCCAATGCCTGAGCCTCTTTCAACACATCGTCGAAATCACGCCCCTTGTCCCGCATCTCGGTGAGGATAAAGTTACCTGTGCCGTTGATGATGCCGGCAATCCACTCGATGCGGTTCGCCGCCAACCCTTCACGCACCGCCTTGATGATCGGAATGCCGCCTGCCACACCGGCCTCGAAGGCGACAGTGACCCCCTGCTTCTGCGCCGCTGCGAAGATCTCATTGCCGTGCATTGCGATCAGGGCCTTGTTGGCGGTTACCACGTGTTTGCCGTTTTCGATCGCCTTGAGCACCAGTTCCCGGGCCGGGGAGTAACCCCCGATCAGCTCAATGATGATCTCCACATCCGGATTATCCACCACCGCGAAGGCATCGTCACAGACCTCGACCTGATCGAGTCCAAGCAGACCTTCAGGATCGTAGGACTTGGCTGCCGCATGTGTGATCTGGATACCGCGTCCGGCACGACGGGCAATCTCTTGTGCATTGCGGGTCAACACATTCAGCGTGCCGCCACCCACAGTGCCCAGTCCCAACAAACCAACTTTGACCGGATTCAACGCTATTCTCCTTAGTTACTGATAAGGCCATCGCGACGAAACATGTCGCGAATGCCGCGTACCGCCTGTCGGGTACGATGTTCGTTTTCGATCAACCCGAAACGCACGTGATCATCTCCATGGGCACCAAAGCCCATGCCGGGGGAGACTGCCACCTTCGCTTCCTGTAGCAGCTTCTTGGAGAAGGCAAGGGATATACCCCCCTCTTCATCCTTGAATTTCTCTCGATAAAACTCGGGAATCGGCGCCCAGACGAACATGGTCGCTTTGGGTTTAGTCACCTGCCAACCGATATTATTGAGGCCATCACAAAGCGTATCTCGCCGATTCTGATACATATCGCGTATCTCTTCCACGGCTTCCTGGGGACCCTCAAGTGCGGCAATCGCCGCCACCTGAATGGGGGTGAAGGTGCCGTAATCGAGGTAGGACTTGATACGTGAAAGCGCTGCCACCAGGGTCTTGTTGCCGCACATGAAACCAACGCGCCAGCCGGGCATATTGTAACTCTTTGAGAGCGAGAAAAACTCCACCGCGATCTCTTCAGCACCAGGTATCTGCAGTATCGACGGCGCCTTGTAACCGTCGAAGACGATATCCGCATAGGCCAGATCGTGGATCACCCAGATATTATGCTCTTTGGCAATCTCCACCACCTTCTCGAAAAAATCGAGTTCGACACAATGGGTGGTCGGATTACCGGGAAAATTCAGCACCAGCATCTTTGGTTTGGGCCAGGAGTCATTGATCGCACGCTGCAACTCCTCAAAGAAATCGACACCGTCGACCATCGGTACATGGCGTACATCGGCACCCGCGATGATGAACCCATAGGGGTGGATCGGATAGGCCGGATTGGGTACCAGCACCGAATCCCCCGGCCCCATGCAGGCCAAAGCCAAATGAGCCAGACCCTCTTTGGAACCGATAGTGGTGATGACCTGGGTCTCCGGATCGAGATCCACGTCGTAACGGTTCTTGTACCAGCGACTCATGGCCCGCCGCAGCCGTGGAATACCCTTGGACATGGAGTAGCGGTGGGTATCCTTGCGATTGGCCGCTTCGCAGAGTTTGTCGACAATGTGCTGAGGGGTCGGCTGATCCGGGTTTCCCATGCCGAAGTCGATGATGTCCTCGCCCCGCGCTCGCGCTGCTGCCTTGAGTTCATTCACAATGGCGAACACATAGGGCGGCAACCGCTCGATTCTGCGGAACTTTTCCATCTCGGACGTAGACACGAATACCTCTGCTCTATTTAGAGTCGGCAAAAGGGATAAAGGTAACCGACAGACAGTGAAATATCAATTTCGCTGCACATAAATTTGCCCCGAAGCGGTGCTTTTTTCAGCCCGGGGAATCCGGTATCTTCTGTCTATGAAATTCACTCAGGATGACCAATCCCAGGGGTATGTGATCCACGCCTACGATAATGGGCGGGTCAATATCAACGGCAAGGACTATCACGACAGTCTGATTCTGCTACCAAGGCAGATCATCGAACACTGGCGTCCGGACTCCTTCGACACCCTTGCCAGGGAGGATTTCTCGGAGATCGCTGAGTTGGCGCCGGAACTTCTGCTGCTTGGAACCGGCGCCACACATCGATTCCCCCATCCGTCGCTCCTGCAACCACTGGCGGCTCTGGGCATCGGCGTCGAGTCGATGACCACCGCCGCAGCCTGCCGCACCTACAATATTCTGATGTCTGAGGGACGCAGGGTTGCAGCCGCCCTGCTGATAGAACCTTAGTGGTCGTACACGACCTCTTCCACTACCTTAATATTCTCCGGTGGCGGATACTTCTCGACCAGACGATCCGGCAGTTTGTGCAACATCGTCTGATGCAGAGCATCCGATTCCATCAGGATCAACACCAGCACGGTCACCATGACCGGCAGTCCCGCTATCCCACCAACCAGTGCGTAGACTGCCACCTCCATCATCCCTAAGTAGGTATAACCAATCCAACCCAACAGCGATGCAACCAGCCCCAGTACCAACATGTAGATAAACAGTCGGCTCCGGGCAGCACAAATCTGCCAGTGGCACATCACAAACCACTCATCGGTCATCTTTGAACGTCGTGCACGCCAGAGCGTATAAGCCAACAGCATGAAGGAGACGACAGGTACCATCGCAACAGGCTGCCAGTAGGATTTGGCCAAGCCCAAGGCCGCCACAAACCAGAGGATATGGTTGCCAATCAGATTGGTAAGAAAAATCTCGTGGGGAATCTTGGCCTTGCTGGCCACTTCATCAGCAATCTCGAATTTCATCTGAACAGACTCTGGGTTGATAACAACGGTACAAAGCTCGGGACGTTACCACCAGACGAAATCAAATGCATCTCTTCAAGAAGACTCGTTGTTACTCTCCATCTTGGCGAACAGCCACTTTTTCAGTCCAAACAGCGCCAGAAAGAGAACCAAACCGACAACAAACCCAATCCAGGGCTGCTCTTTGAGAATTGTTATAAGCCAAAGACCGTTTCCCATTGTAGAATCCCCGCTTCGGTGAATATCTTTCATATACTAGCGCCGAACTCAACGCACTACGATGTGTATTATCAATTGCCCTAGGTAGATGGCCAATGGAAAAAAAGATCTTTTTTTGGGTACTTTCCCTCACCCTCGTCGCATTGGCGCTTGCTCTGGTACTGCCCGGAGGGCGTGCACCTGACCCCAACCCCAAACTGCCCTGGGATATCAAGGTGGACGGAACAGGTGTCTCCGAGGTGTTCGGATTGAAGCTCGGCAGCAGCACACTGCAGGAAGCCAGAGATATTTTGCAAGACTCAGGGAAGGTCAGCCTGTTTGTCACAAAAGCAGGAAAGCCTGAACTTGAAGCCTACTTTGAGCGCATCTTTCTCAGCGGTCTTAGGGCCGATTTCGTCCTGGTGCTTGAGGGCGATGAAGAGACCCTGCAGCAGATCTATGATAGGGGCAGGCGCATCAGCCGCACCACTGAGGTCACACGAAAAGTGGAAATTGCCACTGAAGATCAGTTTCTGGTAGCAACTTTTCCCATAAAATTGATCAACTATATTCCCCAGGCAAACCTGGAAGCAGAACTGCTGAGCAGCCGTTTTGGAGAACCTTTGCAGAAAATTCCGGAAGCTGAAACCGGCGTGGTTCACTGGGTCTATCCTGAGATGGGCTTGAGCATCGGTCTGAATCCCGATGGAAAGGAGGTCTTCCAATATGCGCCACCAAAAGAGATCGATAAATTGATTCAACGGCTCAACGAGAGCGCGAAGGATGAGCGAGTTGTAAACTGACGGTTGTTTGCCGGGTTTCAACACAGGCCAAGGCTGTAGAAAATCTCCTACTGCTGTATCAATGGGGTTTGTACACAAAAGTTCGTGGCGTAGGCACGATCAAGCGTAGCGGATCTGGCGTTACTGAGTGCGATTGCCGGTTCCGCTGCGCTTGAACCGGCCTACGACTCCTACACAATATTCAAAGACCCGTGAAAGACCTGAACGGTATGCTTCAACTCTTATCCTGATCTTCCGCGTCAGGCATCATCGTTTTTGGTCTTTTCTTTTTAACGACAATGTCATCATCCATCAGAATCCTGTGGGCCTCACCTTCCAGATCATCAAACTGACCACTGCGGGCTGCCCAGAATAACACTGCCACAGCCACCAGACCGAGCAGAATCATACCCGGAATCAAACCATATATGACTTCCATAACTGTGCTCCGTTAAGATTGGAGCAACCTGCTTCCATCCAGAAACAGTGTTGCTTCGTAAGCTGGATTTTACCGGGCTTTGACGCCCCGGAACAGAGTGCGTATCCGGGCAGAGTTTCCGATCACTGCCAGTGAACTCAGGGGCATGGAGATCGCAGCCACCAGGGGCGTCACGATTGCAGCCATCGCCAACGGCACCATAATGAGATTGTAGACAATGGAGATAGCGATATTCTGCCGGATGGTTTTCAGGGTCCGCCGCGAGAGACCGGCAGCCAGACGAACCTTCTCGAGTTCACTGCTCATCAGCACAATATCAGCACTGGCGATGGAGACATCGGTGCCGGATCCCATAGCGATTCCCACATCAGCCCGTACCAGTGCCGGTGCGTCGTTCACTCCATCGCCCACCATGGCGACCTTTCTCCCATCCGCCTGCAGTGACTGGATGACCTGATCCTTCTCTTCGGGCAACACCTCGGCTATCACCTCCATGCCTCCCAGACGCTCGGCAATCGCCTCGGCTGCCTGACGCCGGTCCCCGCTCAACAGGGTCACTTCCATGCCCTCCGCTTTGAGGTCGCGAATCAGTGCAGGCGCCTCTTCACGAATCCGATCCTCGATACCGATCAACGCCACCTCTTTGCCATCCACTGCAATCCGGATGGAGCCAATTCCTCGCTGATCAAGCGCTGCTGCCTGCTGCTCCAGAGAAACCTGTAGTTTGATCTGGTTCTTCTGCAACCAGCCGCTGCTACCAGACAGCAGCGATTCACCCGCTACAATGCCACGAATACCAAACCCTGGTTCGTTTTCGAAGCCCGTGGCCGTCATCGAACGAAAGCTCAACCCCTGCGATTCAGCCCATGACAGGATTGCCAGCGCCGTGGGATGCTCAGAGTAGCGTTCCAGGGCCGCTAATTTTGTCATAAGTGACTGAACTTCCGCAGGTATCGCTTCGCTATCAGTTTCACGCCATTCACAACCATCCATTTGTACCAGGACAACCGACATCTTCCCTTCGGTGAGAGTGCCGGTTTTATCGAAGACAACGTGGTTGATGGATGAGAGCGTCTCCAGTACCTCGCCATTCCTGACCAGAATGCCGTACTTCGCCCCCAAACCCGAAGCGACGGCGATCGACATGGGTGTGGCCAGGCCAAAGGCGCAGGGACAGGTTATGATCAAGACGGAAGTTGCGGCCAGCAGAGCGACCTCCAGATCAGTCCCCACCCACCAGAGGAAGGTGCCGGTTGCGAGGCCCAGGGTCACCAAAACGAACCAGGGAACGATCCGGTCCGCCACACACTGAATCGGCGCCTTCGAGGCCTGTGCCTCCTCCACCAGTCGGATGATCCGCCCCAAGGCAGTATCCTTCAGTGAACTGACCACCTTCAGCTGTAACATACCGTGACCGTTGATGGTCCCTGCGGAGACGGAAGCCCCAACCATCTTGGTTACGGGCTGCGCTTCACCAGTCAGCATCGCCTCATCCACAACACTCTGCCCTTCGATCACCGTGCCATCGACGGGAATGCGTTCACCCGGTTTGACGAGCACCGTCTCATCGACGGACACCGCACGGATCGGCACGACCTTCTCCTCACCGTCACGGAAAACCGTTGCCACCCGGGGCTGCAGGTCGAGCAGACGCTGGGTTGCCGCCACTGCCTGCCGTTTGGAAATCGCCTCCAGATAGCGTCCCACCAGAATGACGAACAGGAAGTTGACGACGGTGTCGTAATAGACTTCGCCGGTTTGGGTTCCCGTGACTGTGACATAGACCGAATAGAGATAGGTGATGCCGGCGCCGATGGCGATAGGCAGATCCATGCCCAGGTGAAAGTTCTTTATCCCCGACCAGGCACCCTTGAAAAACGGAAAGCCTGAATAGAGCAGCACCGGGGTTGCCAGCATAAAGCCGACCCAGTGAAACAGACCGCGAAACTCTCCCTCATCCGCTCCAGAGTAGAGCGCGATAGAGATCCACATCAGATTCATCATGCCGAAGCCGGCAAATGCCATCCGATACAAGAGGTTGCGGTTCTGCTGCTTCAGCTTGCCCTCGGCAACCTCGGGATCATAGGGCACCGCTGCATAACCGATCTGCCCCAAGCGGCTGATGATGGCTGAAAGTGCGACCTGTCCGTTGTGCCATTTGACATGCAGTCGCTTGCCGGAGAGATTGACCCGCGCTTCGATAATGCCGGGCATGGCGTTGAGACTATGTTCGATGAGCCAGACGCAGGCAGCGCAGTGAATCCCCTCCACCAGCAGATGGATATCCCGGGCCTCGCCCAAGTCACCGACGAACTCTTCCTGAACTTCATCCAGATCGTAGAGCGCAAGTTCCTTGGGAATATCCGGCGGCGGCGCCAGTGACGCATCTTCCGGGGTTCGCTGGTAGAAACCTTCGAGTCCTGCCTGATAGATCGCTTCACAGACCGACTTGCAGCCATTACAGCAGAAATATTGCTGTTCATCCTCGATCTCGGCAATGATCTCATCCGCCGGGGGGACCGGCAGATTACAGTGGAAGCAGTGCCGCTCCGCGCTCAACTCTGTCACGATACGACTCAGGGCTGCCAGTCGATACCAACCCCGACACGTTTAGGGGTATTGTATTCATCTTCGCCAAGTTTGGCGCTGACGAGCATATCCCACGCGCCGATAAGCGGGAAAGCCACCTGGGTTTCGTAGACGCCGGGTTCAACCGCTTTCATCGGTATGGAGAAATCCTGCTTGGCGTTGGAAGGACGATAGACATAAAGGATAACCGCGTCTGGCGTTACCGCTTCCCCCGCCTTGTCTTTCACCACGAAACGGCAGAGGACAGACTGATCGATCTCGATCTTTTTTGGCAACTGCACTTCCATCTGCCAACCGGGATCCCGCGCCTGGCGTTTGAGCATGTTCTTTTCATAATCCTGACCACGCTCATAGAAATCTTCAACGACCAATCCGGAATCATTATCCATAGCCAAAAAGATCATAATCAGATTCATGGTGAAAAAGATAGCCACCATAGCCACCCAGCCGATGACCCAGGGACTTCTCCAAGCAGAATTTTTGTTTGCCATATTCATCAATATCAAATCGTTAACAAGCCAAAACCACAAACAGTAAGGGGGCGGACTTTTCAGTCCGCCCCCTCCTTGAGACAGGAATTATATCAGTACTTTGGTCCGATAAAGACACTCTTACGCGTGCCCACGAACACCTCACCACTCTCTTCACCCTCGACCTGGAAGATAATCGGGGTATTTTCCCCTTTTAGATTCGACTTGGGAACCCGCAAAAACACCGTTCTCGGCGTTACCTTGCCGTGCTTGGCGGTAATGCCGTCAGCATCAACGAGAATCAGTCCCTCAGGCCCGGTTGCAGTGATCTTTACCGGCACATCCTTGGTCATCTTGTTGAGCACTTTCAGGGTGTACTTGTTCTGAATCGAGCCGTTACTCAGCAGCACGAAGAGCGGCTGTCTGGCATGAATCACCTTCAGTTCCAACGCATCGAGCGTGCTAAGTCCATAGCCGATTCCGGCCAGAGCGGCTGACATGATCAATCCATAAACCCAAACACGTGGACGTTTGAGCAGCGGACGATTCTCGCCGCCTTCAAGCACGTCAAGGGATTCGTAGCGAATGAGACCCTTGGGCCGGTCAAGTTTTTCCATGACCAGGTCGCAGGCATCGATACACAGGCCGCAGGTGATACAGCCCTCCTGCTGGCCGTGGCGAATATCGACCCCAGTGGGACAGACTGCAATGCACTGCTTACAATCGACGCAGTCACCAGTAGTGCGCTCATCCTCGGACTGCCCTTTTACAATTCGACCACGAGGCTCACCCCGTTTGAAATCATAAGTGGGAACCAGGGTGGTATTGTCCACCATAACCCCCTGAATACGGGCGTAGGGACAGAGCCAGAAGCAGGCCTGTTCACGCATATAACCGGCCAGCACATAGGTGCCCACAGTGAACAACGCGATGGTGCCATACGCCGTAGATCCTGCTTGCAGGTTGAAGAAATCCGACCAGAGATCGAACGCATCATAAAACCAGGCAACAAAACTGATGCCGGTCAACACAGAGATCAACAGCCAGATAAGATGTTTGGTGAACTTGATACGGAATTTCGCAAAATCGAGTTTAGCCTTGTCCAGTTTCCTGCGCTTCGGTGCCGTGCCTTCCAGTTTCTCGTCCAGCCAGGTAAAGACATCGGTCCAAACCGTCTGAAAACAGAAATAGCCACAATAGATCCGCCCTGCCAATGCTGTCGATACCGCCAGCAGCAAGGCAAAAAATAGCAGCAGCAGGGAGAGCATCCAGAAATCCTGAGGCAGAATCGTCGTGTTCAGGATATGAAACTGGCGGTTGGGTATATCAAAAAGTATCGCCTGTCGATCACCCCACCTGAGATAGGGAGCGATAAAGAAAAGGATCCAGACAGAGGCTGACAGCCATTTGATGTTTCGCCAGAGGCCGCCCATGCGTTTTGCATGGATTGTCTCCTCGCCGGTATTCAGATTCCAGTGTTCCGCCTCATCGTAGAGTTCATCAACGGCAGACTGTTGGGGGGATTTCTGTTCGGCGCTCAAGGTGGATACCTCACATTAAAATATTTGTCGTCTCAGGATTCTACGTAACATTATTCTTAAAACCAGCATATTAACCAATGCGATTTGTCAAAACAGATACAACAATGGTGTTTATCTGTGGCTACGAAAAACCACGATACATTCCAAAAAAAAAGGGGGGATAAATCCCCCCTTCTCTAACTATACAATCACCGATTATTACTGTTTGTGTTTCTCAGCATCGCTCTTTACCAAAGCGCTGACCTTAAAGCCGAGATAAACGATGATCACCACACAGATCACCACCGAAACAATCGAACCTATCGTTACCGCATCCCAATGCATAACATACCCCTTAAATTATTGCCGCGCGTGACGGAAGACTCCATCACGCGCTTACCAGGAAATAAGGCTCTTGCTACTGTCCGCCGCCGAACTTGTAGACATAGACAGCCAGCTTTTTGATCTCGTCTTTTGACAGACGATCACCAAATGAAGGCATTACCGCCTCACGGGTCTGCGGGTCAGTTACATCGTTGACACCGTGCAGAATGGTCTGCTTGACGCTGTCTTTGATAGACTCGCCCTCTCCCGGAACGAAACGGTAGATGCCATCAGTCAGGTTAGCTGAACCCAACATCTGCATACCTTTTCCATCCATGCCGTGACAGGCAATACAACCCTTCTGCAGGAAGTTGGGATCAGAGGTGGGGTTACCCGCTGCGATTGCATCAGCAAGTTTATCCGCCTCATCATCAGAGAGGATTTTGCCGTGTGCAGTCATGATGCCTTTCCGACCCATGGCGATGGTCTGTTCGATAGTCTCGACAGTACCACCAAAGAGCCAATCATCATCAGCCAGCACCGGGAAGCCGGGGCCACCCTGACCGCCGCCGCCGTGGCATGGCGCACAGATATCGCCAAACAGCACCTTGACGGAGGCCACGGTGTAGTCAGCAAGCCCAGGATTGGCCAAGATATCCTTGGCACTCATATCCTTCAGCTGATTTTCGAACTCGGCACGAACCGCCACGACCTCATCAAGACCTTCCTGATACTCCTTGATTTGGGTCCAGCCCATAACCCCCTCAGTCGGCTTCTGACCGATTGGGTACATGGGGTAGAGCACACCGTAACCCAAAAACCAAGCGATGGAGGCCCAGAAGGCTATCATCCACCAGCGTGGAGGTGGGTTGGCAAGCTCCCTGATATTGTCATCCCAGATGTGTCCGGTATTATTTTCACCCGGAAATGGATTGTTATCCGCCATTTTTTTCTCCGCTATCTATTCGATCTTCATCCATCGGGATAAACCGGTTCTTCTCCAGCTTATCCCGATTTTTCGGACGCAATGCGTAGAAGTACAGACCTACCATCAGGAGGAATGTGACCACCGTCATAACCAGGCCTACCCAGTCATTGGTGGTCATAGCCTCCCAATCGGTATGAAAGTACTCAGCCAAACTATTCACGATAAGCCTTGCTATCGTCCAGTTTGGCCATGGTGCCCAACACCTGAAGGTAGGCAACCATCGCGTCTTCCTCACTCTTGCCCGCCAGTTCAGCATTTGCGCCGGCGATGTCCTCATCAGTATAAGGAACACCCATCAGCTGCATGACGCTGAAACGAGCAGCCATATCCACACCTTCCACTGAGTTCTCCTGGAACCAGGGATAGTTAGGCATGACAGACTCAGGCACGACTGAACGAGGGGCGCGCAGATGTTTGCGGTGCCAATCATCAGAGTATTTGCCACCAAGACGGGCAAAGTCAGGACCGGTACGCTTGGAGCCCCACTGGAACGGATGGTCGTACATCGACTCCGAAGCCAGTGAGTAGTGGCCATAACGTTCCTTCTCGTCACGGAACGGACGGATCATCTGGGAGTGGCAGAGATAGCACCCTTCCCGCTGATAGACGTCGCGGCCCGCAAGTTCAAGCGCGGTGTAAGGACGCATCCCGTCACCCGGCTTGTGATCGGCCAGAGTCTGGCCGGCTTGACGCTGCCAGACAAGCTCAGGCGCCTTGTTGTGCTCAAATGTGTCGTCGATAAGGAACAGCGGAACGATCTCCACAAGACCACCGACGGACAGTGCAATAGCCAGGAAAAACAGGAGCATCCAGACGTTTTTCTCCGTCTTCTCCTGCATACCAACTGCTTCATTGTTATTCGCCATTTTGACAAACCCCCTTAATTAAGCGCTAACGGCAGCTGTGGAAGCCGCTCGCACGCTGCCTTCACTGGCGGCCTTGCGGACCGTCATCAGCACGTTGATAAGCATCAGCAGAGCACCGGTTACGAATATCATGCCGCCGATGGCGCGCATTGCGTAATAGGGATGCATCGCTTCAACAGACTCTGCAAAGGTGTAGGCCAAGGTGCCGTACTCGTCGTAAGCACGCCACATCAGACCCTGCATGATGCCGGATACCCACATCGCCACGACATAGACCACGGTACCAATGGTGGCAGTCCAGAAGTGAGCATTGATCAGCTTGGTGGACCACATTTCGGTGTGGAAGGTACGGGTCATCATATGGTAGATGGCGCCGATGGCAACCATGGCAACCCAACCCAAAGCACCGGAGTGTACGTGACCAACGGTCCAGTCAGTGTAGTGGGAGAGCGCGTTAACCGTCTTGATCGACATGATCGGACCTTCGAAGGTCGACATGGCGTAGAAGGCCAGAGACATGATCAGGAAGCGCAGGACATAGTCAGTACGCAGTTTGTCCCATGCACCCGAGAGGGTCATCATGCCGTTCACCGCACCACCCCAGGAAGGGATAATCATGGCGATGGAAACAGCTGCACCCAGAGAACCGGTCCAGTCAGGCAGAGCGGTATACTGCAGATGGTGAGCACCCAGCCATACATAACCGAACATCAGCGCCCAGAAGTGGATAACTGACAGACGATAGGAGTAGACCGGACGACCTGCCTGCTTGGGCACGAAGTAGTACATGATGCCGAGGAAGCCTGCAGTCAGGTAGAAACCTACCGCATTATGGCCCCACCACCACTGGATCATCGCATCCTGCACACCGGCGAACAGTGAGTAGGACTTGAACAGATCAACCGGGATCGCGAGGCTGTTGACAACGTGCAGATAGGTGATCATCACCATCATGCCCAGGAAGAACCAGTTGGACACATAGATGTGAGAACTCTTCCGGGTCGCCAAGGTCATGACGAAGTTGAACATGTAGGCGAGCCAGACCACTGCAATTGCCAGATCGATCGGCCACTCCAGTTCAGCATACTCTTTAGCCTGGTTGATACCCAGGGGCAGAGTGATGACGGCGGAGACGATGATCAGATTCCAGCCAATGAAGACGAACCAGGCCAGCTTGTCACTCCACAGACTGACACCGCAGGTGCGCTGAACACTGTAGAAAGACGTTGCCATCAACGCACATCCGCCAAAGGCAAAGATGACTGCGTTGGTGTGGAGCGGACGCAAGCGCCCAAATGTGAGATACGGAATATCAAAGTTCAGAAATGGCCATGCCAGTTCTGAGGCGACGTAAGTCCCCACCAGAGTGCCTACTACCAGGTAGACAACTGCCATGACGGTGAACCAGCGTACAATACCAAGATTGTACTTCTGTTCTGCTGCGGCGTCCATGAACCCCCCTCTTTACAGATTATTGAACGTTGCGTGAATTTTCGGGAAACCCCAATTGCCCACTATGTGAAATCACACAATGAGGCGTGGCATATCTCACTCTCAATCCTGACAAATGTCAAGATCCAATGCATCGATCAACGCTACCATGTGGCGTTCTTAGTCGTTGATTATCCTGACATTAAATTTTTTATTATTATTTGATTGATCCAAGACAAAGGAATCGCTAATAAACTAATTGGATTTCCGTATGTTTTTTGTGTCATTACACAAAAAACATGCCTGCCGGCAAGAGAAGAGAAGGACTTTAGTTGGGCTCTATGATGGACATCAGCCCGGCGTGGTCCCGCAGCAGAACCTGCTTACGACGCAGAGTAATCAACCCCTGATTCTGAAACCGGGTCAATAGACGGCTTACCGTCTCGCTGGCCAGGCCGAGGTAGTTGGCGATATCGCCGCGGGACATCTGCAGACAGAATTTGCTTTCCGGCAATCCACGCTCAAGTCGGCGGTGGGAAATATTCAGTAGAAACGCTGCCAGTCTTTGCTCGCCATTCTGCTGAATCAGCGTGGTGGCGACGATATGGCTGAATGCCACTTCGCTGCCGAGCAATTGGATCAGCGCCTGCTGGACGACCTCATTGGGACGACCCGCCTCCGGTAGCCGTGAAATCCACAGTTCGCATACACTACTGGGCTCCAGCGCACGCGCAGTGCAGGGATAACTGCCGCTGGAGACCGCCTCGACGCCGATCAACTCGCCAGGCTGATGGAAACCGATCACCCGATCACCTTTTCCAGTAGAGGGGATATAGGTCTTGAAGGAGCCGGATTTGACGGCAAAAATCGAACTGAAGACTCCGTTGGCTTGAAACAGTGTCTCACCCCTGGCCACCGGCAGCCGACGCAACAGGACACCCTCGGGAACCCCGCTGCCTGCCTCTGCATAATCAAGTACCTGGCAGATGGGATCAAGGCCGCAGGCATCGCACTCCACTTCGAGCGGTTCTTCCGCCAAACACCGCTGAGTCCGGCAAACACATGGAGAGGCACTGTTCAAAATAAAGTTTCCGCCGTAGGTTACTATTTCAAGTAGGTTGCTATTTAAATATAGTATCCACGGAAAAACCGTCGCGTTCCAGAATATCCCTTAAGCGCCGCAAAGCATCCATCTGGATCTGCCGCACCCGTTCACGAGTCACACCCAACTCGTTCGCCACCTGCTCAAGTGTGGAGTTCTCGTAACCATGCAGCCCAAAACGGCGTTCGACAACTTCGCGCTGCTTATCATTAAGCTTCTCCAACCATCTATCCAGATTGGCATTTAATCCATCGTTCTGAATATCGACTGTGGGATCGCTGGCCCGTTCATCGGGTATTGTGTCCAGCAACGGTTTATCTGCATCTTTTCCGTAGGGCGTGTCGACAGAGGTCACCCGTTCATTGAGTCCGAGCATGCGTTTGACTTCACCGATAGGCCTGTCGAGCAGATCGGCAATCTCTTCTGATGAGGGCTCGTGATCAAGGGTCTGCGCCAATTGGCGGGCAGCCCGCAGATAGACATTGATCTCTTTGACTACATGGATAGGGAGGCGGATGGTGCGGGTCTGATTCATGATCGCGCGCTCGATGGTCTGACGTATCCACCAGGTCGCATAGGTGGAGAAGCGAAAACCCCGTTCAGGATCAAATTTCTCCACCGCCCGGATCAACCCGAGATTCCCCTCTTCTATCAGGTCCAGCAGCGCCAGACCGCGATTCATATAGCGGCGGGCAATCTTCACCACCAACCGGAGATTACTTTCGATCATGCGCTGGCGGGCAGACTGATCCCCCTTCTGGGCCAATCGAGAGAAGTAGACCTCCTCTTCCGCCGTCAGCAGCTTGGAGATGCCTATTTCGTTGAGATATAGCCGGGTGGCATCCATCTGCGCATCATTGGGCTCCCGCGCAGCACGTGCATTGGGTTTCTTCAGCTTTTGGGCTGTTTCCGGCTTGGAGGAAACTTCAGGCTTATCTCTCGACACCGAGTCTTCGCCAGCCGCATTTGCATCGTTGGGTTCGTCCATCAGCGCCGTCTCATCGCTCCCACCTTTGCTCATCCATCATCCTCCACTCAGACATCGACTATCGGTTACGCGGCAAGAGCCCCAAGGGATTCACCGGCTTACCCTGCTTTCTGATCTCAAAATGCAGTAGGGGTTCCGCGCCCTTTCGAGGCAATCCCATATCCGCAATACGATCGCCTCTTGCCACTTTGTCCCCCTCTTTTACGAGGAGTTTTCGGTTGTACCCATAGGCACTTAGAAAATTATTGTTATGTTTGATGATAATAAGGTTTCCATAGCCGACAAGTCCACTGCCGCTATAGACCACCCTGCCCGCTTCCGCCGCTTTCACTGGCTGGCCGGGGTGGCCACTAATGCGAATCCCTTTGCGGTTCCGATCCCTGGATGAGTAAGTCTGCACCACTCTGCCACTTGTCGGCCAACGCCAGCTTAACTTGACCGATTCTTTGCCGACCTTCGATGCCGTTCCCGTTTTGGCCTGTTTTGGCACAATTGGCTCTACCTTCACCCTCTTCTTTGCTGGAGTTACCTTGGGCTGGCTTTGCGATCTCTTGGGCTTGGTCTGTGCCGCATTTCTGCTTGGCGGCCGTGTCAGGCGCAGCCTCTGACCCGGATAGATACGGTATTTCGGACCTCTGATACCGTTCCATGCTGCCAACCGATGATAGTCCAGACCCTGCCGCCATGCGATCGCGTAGAGCGTATCTCCGGATCGGACCTTGTAGTATCCGGTACTTTTTACAACTTTTTGTTCCGCAGTGCGACTGGAGACCGGCGCACCCCCACCGGTGGAGCCACAGGCCGTCAGCCCACCTGCCAGCACGACAAGACCGATCACCAACAGGCCATCCGTCATCCATTTGGACAAGCTGATTCTGACCGGTTTCAATGTGACGCCTTGCCTCCAATAGTAAGCCTGGCTACCCCTTCAGGAGCACAAGGGCAACCAGAAATACCACCACAAGCGCCCAACCAATGCGGTCAATATACTTGTGCAGTGCCGCCTCCATGCGTTCGCCGCCCCAGGCCATCAGAGCGGCCACCAGAAAAAAGCGGGTTCCACGGCCGATCAGCGACGCCAGGGTAAACGGCAGCAGCGGCATGGAGATCACCCCCGCCGTTATGGTGAAAATCTTGTAGGGGATCGGTGAAAAGCCCGCCAAAAATATCGCCCAGAATCCCCACTCATCGAACCAGGCCTTGGCCTGCAGATAGCGATCCCAATACCCCAGGTCGTGCAGGTGGGGTTCCACCAGATCGAAGAAAAAGACGCCGATGGCATAACCCAGCAGCCCTCCCAGCACAGATGCAGCGGTGGTCAGCGCGGCAAAGTACCAAGCGCGCGCAGGGTTCGCCAACGTCATCGGGGCCAACATCACATCGGGGGGGATCGGAAAGAACGAAGACTCAGCAAAACTCAGACCTGCCAGGTAGCGCGGCGCATGGGGATGGCGCGACCACTGCATGGTACGGCTGTAAAGGGACGAGAATAGACGCATTAAAGCACCCCTCCTTGCAAGGGTACGAAGTTGACCGCTTCGAGCTGTTCCTGTTCAAAACCGCGTGACGTACGAGTCACCCGTAACAAAATCTGTCGGCCTTCCGATTTGCTCGGCAAAACCAGCCGCCCACCAGGATTCAGCTGATCCAGCAGAGCGCGGGGGATACCCTCGGGCGCGGCGGTGACCAGGATGCCATCAAAAGGCGCATACTCCGGCAAGCCGATACCGCCATCGCTGTGTTTCAGGCGGATATTTCGCAAACCCATATCACGAAGCCGTATCCGGGCGCGCTCCTGCAAAGCGCCGATTCGTTCCACACTGTGCACACGGGATACCAGCTGTGCAAGAATCGCACATTGATAGCCGGATCCGGTCCCGATCTCAAGCACCTTATCCATCGCCCCCCCCTCCAATAGGACTTCCGTCATACGGGCCACAATGTAGGGCTGGGATATGGTCTGGCCATGGCCGATCGGCAACGCAGTATCTTCGTAGGCCCGGCTGGCCAGGGCTTCGTCGACGAAGATATGCCGCGGCGTATTGCGCATCGCCCCGAGGACACGCAGATCGCGGATACCGTTCTGTCTGAGGCGTTGGATCAAGCGCTCCCGGGTACGTGGAGAGGTCATACCTATACCCTGATGCTCGGGACGCATCACGCCTGCACCAGCCAGCTTTTGATACTGTCCAAAGCGTCATGCCGGGTCAGATCCACTTGCAGCGGGGTGACCGAGACAAAACCCTCCCGCACTGCATGAAAGTCGGTACCTGGTCCTGCATCCTGCTCCGCACCGGCGGGTCCGACCCAATAGATGGTCTTTCCACGGGGATCCTTGGTCTTTACCACAGGTTCCGCCTTGTGGCGGTGACCAAGCCGGGTGGTGCGAAAACCCCGTAACGATTCATAAGGCAGATCCGGCACATTCACGTTGAGGATCACATCCGTTGAGAGCGGTTTCTCACAAAGCCGCTGCACCAGTTCCCGCGCCACCCGCGCTCCGGTTTCATAGTATTCAGGGTCATGGGAGTTCATCGAGACGGCAACAGCCGGCAGTCCGAGAAAACGCCCCTCGGTTGCCGCCGCCACGGTGCCAGAATAGAGCACGTCATCCCCCATATTGGCACCGGAATTGATACCCGACACCACGATATCCGGCTCTTCATGCAGCAAACCGGTGATGGCAAGATGCACACAATCCGTCGGCGTGCCATCGACACGGATATAACCGTTGTCCATGGTTCGCGGGCGCAATGGATGATCGAGGGTGAGGGAGTTGCTGGCACCGCTGCGATCCCGCTCGGGCGCCACTACCAGAATCTCTCCCAATTCGGAAAGGCGTTCCGCCAGGGCCTTCAGCCCGGGCGCCTGATAGCCATCGTCATTGCTCAGCAGGATCTTCATATTGGGGGGTAAATATACTGGAAATAGCCTGCGGTAACACCTTATTTATAAACGCATCATCCGCCGTATTCGAACCCTTTAATTCCTCACTTCAGACACCGATACCGCGTAGCCGCGACAACATCTCCTCCCGTCTCCGAACATCCCTGGCCGCCTGCTTGTAATAGCTCCGCAGAGACTTCTTGAGATGGCGCAACACCACCTTGTCAGGCATCTCTTTCAGGACTGCAAACATCGCCAGCGCGTAGGTAATATCGAATTGAGACAGATAACTGGAGCGTTCTGCCTGACCGCCGCCGCAGCTGCCGCATGAACTGACCTTAAAACGAGAAGCGCTGTTGGCAAACATCAGTCCAAATCCCAGGAACACCGCAAGCACTTCAGTACAGTGAGGCCAGTTCTGTTCCCCACCCGGCGGTGGCTCCTGGGCGGCAGACCCCAGGTAGTGAGCCAGCATATGCGCGTATGTGGCGATCAGCGCTTCGGGATTGTTCACCAGGGCGGGATCATAGGTGAAGGTCAATCGGTTCACCTCATCGACGGATGAAGGAACACTACCTTGCCCCCCGCGCAGAGCGCCCTCGATTTGCAGCTTTGGCGGCGCCATGATGTGGCAGCTGCTCTGATCGATCAGCCGGGTCGGCCAATGCGCCATGCCCGCATATCCCTTGGCCTGTTCGAAAATCAGATTCGCCATCCCATGAAGCGAACTCTCCCTGCCGGGAAAATGCTCGTTAGAGGGTACAACCAGGATCGTTTCGTGGTAAAAAACCCCGGCATCAAAATTTCTCAGTGCCCAGGCATAGAGGTCAAACAGCCACTCGATCGACGCTTCGTCGAGAGCAGGTTTGTCTTTCAGGAAACCGAACATCAATGACTACCACCCTGTTTGAAAAAGAGGACCTTATCTCAGTTGCAAGCATGCAGATGCCTTTCGGCAAATACAAGGGCCGACCACTCATTGACCTGCCTGAGGCCTATCTGCTCTGGTTTTCAGGCAAAGGATTTCCACAAGGTCGACTCGGTATGTTGATGCAGCTGACTTTGGAGATAAAGATCAACGGTCTGGAGTATCTGATAAAGCCGCTCAGATAGGGCAGCCGGTTTGAGGTAGGACAAATTCCCTCCTACACTAGTGTCCGTCCGGAAACAGATGAATAATTGTAGCCCGGATGAAGCGCAGCGGAATCCGGGCTACGGTAATTGGTTTCCAGATCGACACTGCATTAGCTGGAACCTGACGCACTGACAACTGAGATCATGGGTAAAAAATCCAACCTGGAAGACGAGGAAAATCTGTTTCGGGAGTCACTGGACGATATCAGTCCGCTTCCCCAGGACAGGACCGAGCCGTATAAGAAACGCCTGCCTCCCAGACCCCTTGATCTGGAAGATGAGGATGACGACGGTTTTTCCGATACCGACCACTACTCCGACACCGAGATCGAAGCCACCGATGAACTGCTGTTCAGTCGTCCGGGGGTGCAGGACCGTGTAATCCGCGATCTGCGCCGGGGACGGTTCGAAGTCGGCCTTGAACTCGATCTGCACGGACTTACCGTCGCTTATGCACGGGAGAATCTGGGACTCTTCCTGACCGAGTGTCACCAGCGACATATCCGCTGCGCCCGCATCATCCACGGCAAGGGTTATGGCTCAGAGAACCGCCAACCGGTGCTGAAACAGAAGATCAACCTCTGGCTGCGCCAGCGCGAAGATGTACTCGCCTTCAGCTCCGCCACCCGGCGCGACGGCGGCACCGGCGCCGTCTATATCCTGCTGCGCAATCCAAAAAAAAACCGGCGATGACACTTTTGCAGCTGAAATCTTTAAGGTGGTGGTTTCAGGCGGGATTGTTCTGCGGGCTCTGCATAACACTCCCCTCTCAGGCCGCCCAAAATCTGCATTTTCACACTATCCCGGTACCTGTGACAGCAGAGGCACAACAACTGACCCGCACATCCCCAGGGGTCGACTTGGGGGAAGAGACAGTTGCCATCGGCTATCACCCGCTCTTCCGCAATGGGGATCGTCTTGGTGATGAGACCTTCGGCCTGCTGCACGACACTCACGGCCAGCCTCTGAAAAAAGAGGATGGCAGCCCACGAATTTCCAACAGCAACGACTTCTCCTCCCTGTTGCAGGTAGACGGGCAAATTTTCCTGCTCTCTCAATTTGAAGACATGCCTGCTGGAATCTATCTCAGCGAACTCCACCAGAGCGCCGAAACCGGTCTTCTGAAGGTAAAACGTGCCCGGCCACTCGACCTGGCGCCTCTCAAGGGAGCCTGGAATCTCTGTGCAGGCAGTGTCACGCCCTGGAGTACACACCTCGCATCAGAGGAGTACGAACCCAACGCAGCGGTCGTCAATGACATCCCCGATCGTTCCTTTCAGTCGATGGCCAGCTATATGGGTGGAGATCCTGCTCAACTCAATCCCTACGACTACGGCTGGCAACTGGAGGCCCGCGTCGACTCGTTCGATCAGGTCCAGCTCACCCGGCACTACGCGATGGGGCGTTTCTCTCCGGAAGCCGGCATCGTGATGCCCGATCGCAAAACGGTCTATATCACCGATGACGGCAACAACACCGCACTGTTCCGCTTTGTGGCCGACCGGGCAGGGGATCTCTCCAGTGGGAAGCTCTTCGCCGCACGCTGGATTCAGACCAGCCGTCTCAATGGGGGCAGCGCAGAACTAGGCTGGATTCCGCTGGGGCATGCCGATGACGCGACGATAAAAAAGCAGATCGATCGGCGCATCGGTTTTGATGAGATATTCCACTATAGCCATCCCGGTCTCGGCAACGAATGCCCCAACGGCTACCGGGCCATCAATACCCGTTGGCAACACGAGTGCCTGCGAGTCAGATCCGGCATGGAGCAGGCCACATCCCGTTTGGAGAGCCGCCGTTACGCGGCACTGTTGGGGGCGACCACTGAGTTCAGCAAGATGGAGGGGGTGACCTACGATTCGGCAACCAACCGTCTTTATATCGCCATGACATCGCTGTCAAAAGGAATGGAGGACAACCGAAAGGGAAATCTTCCCAACGACCGGTGGGACCGGGGTGGCCCCAACCATATCCGCCTGCCCTACAATCCCTGTGGTGCCGTCTACACTCTGGAACTGGACGAGACGTATGTTGCCCACAGCATGCGGGCGCTTGTGACCGGACATCCGGCCAAAGACGACCCGGAGAATCTTTGCGATACCGCCGGCATCGCCAACCCCGATAACCTGACCTTCATCCAGGGTCAGGACACCCTGATCATTGCCGAGGATTCCTCTAAAGGCCACCGCAACAATGCACTCTGGGCCTACCGGGTCGTCAACGGGGAGCTGGCCCGCATCCAGACCGCCCCGCTCGGCGCAGAGATCACCGGCGCCTACCATTTCCCCGACATCGACGGCTGGGACTATCTTTTCAGCGTGATCCAGCATCCACTGGATGCAGCTTCGATTACGGGATACATCGGGCCCATCCCCGCCGGCACAACAACCGGCCAGCAAAACCAATAACCTTTTTGGATTCGTAGGCATGGTCAAGCGTAGCGGATCAGGCAACAGATTGTGTTTAACCAACAGCGTTTGCCGGTTCCGCAAGCTTGAACCGGCCTACTGTTTGACCGCAGGCTCGCTGACCCGTAGTAACTCCCGCAACAGCATCGTTGCGTAACTGCCTGCGGGAAGAAAAAACGTCAACGCCAACACACCTGCTTCAGAAAACTCCCATCGCAGATCATCCACACCGACCCGCAGGGCACGACGATCCTGCTCCAATCCAACGTGTTCCAGGCTGTTGCGCCATTCACCGAAGGGGGCTAATACCTGCTCCTCAAGGGCCAGAACATCTTCTCCGACCGGCAGTCTGCCCCGTCCCCAGAGAGGGCCGCTGGGGTGGATATCCATTTCACGGCAGCGACTTCCGATCTCTTCATCGATCTCCTCCACACTAAAGCTGGAGCGGGAGCCATCCAGCGAAGCACGTTCTCCGGGCAGAATTCGATCCCAATCCTGCCGACGAATGCGCTCTGCCAGTACCTGGTTGAATAGTTGTGACCTTACCGCAGAGATCAACAACCCACGCAGTTTACGGTCGATTCGTCCGCTTTTACCGGAAAAAAACAGGTCGGCCTGTGCCAGATTGCCGTAGTCGTGGCCAAATCGCTGTGTTCCAAAGTAGTTTGGAAAACCCAGTTCCCGAAGCTGCCGCAGACGCTGCTCCAGCAGGTCTGTATCGGCCTCGATCCCGCGAACCAACAGCCGGAAACGGTTGCCCCGCAGGGCACCCTGCTTAAGCTTCCTACGATGCCGCTGGTGGACAAGGACTTCGACCAACTCAGAGTTAAACGCCTCCCAGTCTGGCTCCGCTCGACCGGCCAGACGCACGGAAAACCATTGGGTCGTCACTGCATGCCGGTCTTTAAGGCCCGCGTAACTCACATCCCTGGCAGGCACATCGGCAAACTTTGCCAGCTGGCGCGACAGCCAGACAGTGTTGGTGTCCCGTTTGCGCAGCTGGATCAATACATGTTCGCCCTCACCATCCGGAGAGAAGCCGAGGACCTCTTCCACCTGAAAATCCTCCGCCGAGCCGCGAATCAGACCAACCCCCACCGGTCCGCCGTGAGCAAACGGCATCTCATCAAGTCGTTGCCAAGTCTGGCCGGTCACGCTGATCCCTCCTCCAGCAGCACTACGGCATAGGCTGCGATGCCCTCACCCCGTCCCGTGAATCCCATACCTTCGGTAGTGGTTGCCTTCACGTTGACCCTGGCCGGTTCGACCTGCAGATCACTCGCCAGTCGTGCTTGCATGGTATCGATGTAGGGTGCGAGTTTAGGCCGCTGCGCCACTGCAGTAAGGTCCACGTTGCCGACACTCAAACCTGCGTCCTGTATCAGCTCCACCACTCGCTGCAACAGCCGGCGGCTGTCGATCCCGGCATATTCGCTGGCGCTATCCGGGAAGTGGCGGCCGATATCCCCCATCCCGGCGGCACCCAGTAACGCATCGCAAAGCGCATGAATCAGCACATCTCCGTCAGAATGCGCCTTGAGACCCTGATCGTGCTTTATCTCCACGCCGCCCAACAGCAGCCGCTTTCCACTTTCAAAACGGTGGGCATCATAACCCTGGCCAATGCGCATCACTTTCTCCTCGACAGAAAAGGAATCTAAAGAGTTTGTCTCTGCGGCCGCTAACCAGTCAGAGAGCATCGGTGAATTCTAACGATCCCCGCTGTGGAACCCAACAGGAAAAGCGCAAACCCTATCCAGCGTAGTTGAGAAAAAAAGATGAGTCACAACGTTGTAACAGCCACTGCCAGTGAAATTCTGCGCTTTAATCCAATCAGGAAGCTTCCTGCACGCGTCCTGGCGTATGTCGCCACTTTCGGCACGATAGAGCACTTCAGCAAGGGTACCCAGGTTGTTACAGAGGGGACAAAGGACCCGTTTGTCAACTACCTGATGCATGGTGAAGTGGATATCGACTGCAGCGATGGCACCCATCTGAGTCTCCAGGCGGAATCGAACCGAAGCACCTACCCACTCTCGGTGAAGCAGCCCCACGCCTGTAATATCACGGCAAAAAGTGCAGTCGTCCTGTTGAAGATGCCACGGGAGATCATCCAGAGTATCGCCTGCCTGCCCACCGATGAGTCCGGGCGGGATTCACAATCGATAGAGCTGAAGGAGACTGGCGGCCCTGAGGCCCGTCTCTACTGGGAGTTTCACCAAGCAATGAAAGATGGGCACATCGAACTGCCCAGCATGCCGGATGTCGCTACCCGGATCGCAAAAGTGGTCAACAATCCCTCAACGGACAGCGACGACATTGCCCGCGTGATACAGGCCGATCCAACGATCGCCGCACGGGTTATCAGCGTCGTCAACAGTGCCGCCTACCGCGGACAAGACAAAATCGGTGATCTGCCGGATGCAGTGACCCGCCTCGGGCGCAATGTCACGCATAATCTGGTGATCAGCTTCGCCTTGGGCTCCCTCTTTAAAAGTCGTTCGAAACACCTGCAACGGCGCATGATCGCCAGCTGGAAACACGCCTGCCAGGTGGCGCCGATCTGTCATGAACTGGCCAGAGTCACCCCCGGGCTCAGCCCTGACCGGGCGTTGCTCTGCGGCCTGGTGCATGATATCGGCGCACTGCCAATCATCAGTGCAGGCAGAAGCCACCCGGAGATGTCCGAGAATCCAAAATTGCTGGAGCAGGTGATCAACAACCTGCAGGCGGAAGTCGGCGCCATGGTATTGAGAAAATGGGAGTTTGCGGACGAGTTCGTTCAGGCGGCGCTACATGCGGAAGACTGGATGGCGGATGACGGCGATCGACCCAACTATGCTGACCTTGTGAGGGTCGCCCAGTTACATGTCTATATCGGCACACCTATGATGCGTTCACTACCGCGCATGGACCTGACGCCCTCATTTCACAAGCTGGCGCAGGGTAAACTCACGCCGAGTTGCTCACTGGGTATCATCGAGCGGGCTAAAAGCGACATCCGGGAGATGCAGCAACTACTCATCGGCGGATGATTGACGATCCAGGAAGAAGGCTGCCAGGGCAAGATCTTCGGGACAGGTGACCTTTATGTTATCACTTCGACCCTCCACCATCCTGGGTTGAAACCCGGCCAGTTCCATGGCGCTGGCATCATCGGTCACCAGTTTTCCGCTATCAAGCGCATCACTCAGTGCCTGACGCAACATGCCCAGCCGAAACATCTGCGGCGTGAATGCGCGCCATAGAGGCTCCCGCGGAATCGTCGTCACGACCCGCTCTCCTGTTTCAACCGATTTCACCGTATCGTGTAGCGGCACGCCGAGCAGACCGCCGACCGGATCATCGTCGAGCTGATCCATCAGGTTATCCAGATCCTCTCGATGGATACAGGGACGCGCCGCATCGTGTACCAAAACCCAATCGGTTTCTGCTGCCTGTTTCCCCATGGCCTGCAAAACATTGAGCACGGAGTGACAGCGCTCCTCGCCGCCTCTGACCCGGACCACCCTTGGATCTTCCGCGAACGAGGTTGACGACCACCAGCCATCCTCTTCTGAAAGCGCCACGAAAACGCCTGAGATTTTTGGGTGCGTCAACAGTCGCGACAGGGTCTGCTCAATCAGGGGGCGGCCCAGGAGGGGAAGATACTGTTTCGGCACTGCGCTGGCCATTCGTTTACCAACGCCTGCGGCGGGAACCACCGCCCAGAAGCGATCACTCATTGGGTCGTGATCTGGGATTGATCAATCACCTGGTAGAAGATCTCACCCTCCTTGATCATGCCCAATTCACTGCGAGCCCGCTCTTCAAGTGCCGCACTGCCGCTGCGCAGATCTTCAACCTCAGCCTGCAACGCACGGTTGCGCTTCTTCAGATCGACCAGTTCCGCCTCTTGGCGGGTTATCTCATTTTCCAGGTTGTTCACTTCCGCCAGGCTCCCCTCACCGACCCAGAGGCGGTATTGCAGAAAGGCAAGCAACAGAAACAGGATGGCAACTAGAATTCGCATATGATCAGCTCTCTCGGCCCAGATGCCACCCGTTCCAGGAGGACTCAGATGTCGACGGGAAAGGCATCCGCCCCCGCGTAGACCGCCGTATCACCCAACTGATCCTCAATGCGCATCAGCTGATTGTATTTCGCGACTCGATCGGAGCGGGAGAGAGAGCCGGTCTTGATCTGCCCGGTGTTGGTCGCCACCACCAGATCTGCAATGGTGGTATCTTCGGTCTCACCTGAACGATGGGAGATCACTGCGCTGTAACCCGCCGCTTTAGCCATATCGATGGCGGCGAGGGTCTCGGTCAGGGTACCGATCTGGTTGACCTTGATGAGGATGGAGTTGCCGATCTTCTCCCCGATACCGCGTTCAAGAATCGCAGTATTGGTAACAAACAGATCATCGCCCACCAGCTGCACCTTGCTGCCGAGTTTTTCCGTGTGGTATTTCCAGCCTTCCCAGTCACCCTCGTCCATACCGTCTTCGATGGAGATGATCGGATACTGATCCACCCAACCCGCCAGGTAGTCGGTGAACTCTTCAGCTGTAAATTTACGACCTTCAGAGGCCAGATTGTAGAGTCCGTCTTCGTAGAACTCGGAACTGGCCACATCGAGGCCAAGATAAATGTCCTTGCCGGCGGAGAAACCCGCCTTGCCGATCGCCTCAAGGATGACTTCGATGGCCGCCTCGTTGGAAGGCAGATCGGGTGCGAAACCACCCTCGTCGCCCACACTGGTAGCCATGCCACGGCTGCTCAGCACACTGGCCAGAGCATGAAACACCTCGGCGCCGTAACGTACTGCTTCACGAATGGAACCTGCACCCACCGGCAGAATCATGAACTCCTGCAGATCGACGCTGTTCTTGGCGTGCGCGCCGCCGTTGATGATATTCATCATCGGCACCGGCAGGCGGTAGGGTCCGTCAGAGAGGGAACGGTAGAGCGGCAACGCCCGCTCCTGGGCTGCCGCATGAGCGGTCGCCAGGGAGATACCCAAGAGTGCGTTGGCCCCCATATTGGCCTTGTTTTCCGTACCGTCGAGTTCAAGCATACAGTTATCCACCGCAGCCTGATCGGTGACGTCCATGCCAACCAGCGCGTCCCGCAGGGGACCATTGACATGGGAGACTGCTTTCAGCACGCCCTTGCCCAGATAACGCCCTCTGTCCCCATCTCTCAGCTCCAGTGCTTCGCGGGAGCCGGTGGAGGCGCCGGAAGGCACCATGGCACGGCCGATGGCGCCATCGGCGGTGAATACATCGGCTTCGATGGTGGGATTACCCCGGGAATCGAGGATCTCCCGTCCACGAATATCAACTATTTCGGACATGCTGTCTCCGTAATTCGATCTAAAAAAATTCTGTAGTAAACCGAAGAAATACTCTCCGGTTATGACAAGTTCTGGTCAGATGGTGGACTCGATAAAAGGCGCCGCCTTGACGGTGCTGTCGATGGCCATCAAGGTTTGCAGCAGCTCCCGGATACGGTCGAGGGGCCATGAATTGGGACCATCGCTCAGCGCCCTCTCCGGATCAGGGTGGGACTCCATGAAGAGACCGGAGATACCCGCCGCCACCGCCGCCCGCGCCAGCACGGGGATAAACTCCCGCTGCCCACCCGAACTGCCGCCCTGCCCCCCGGGCAGTTGTACGGAGTGTGTGGCATCGTAAACCACCGGGCAGTGGCTTTCGCGCATCGCCGCCAGCGAACGCATGTCGGAGACCAGGTTGTTGTAACCGAAGGAGACGCCACGATCGCAGACCATGATCTGCTCGTTGCCCTCTGCCCTGGCCTTGTCCACGACATGTTTCATGTCCCAGGGGGCGAGAAACTGGCCCTTCTTGATATTTACCGGCAGCCCCTGACAGGCCACATTGCGAATGAAATTGGTCTGGCGGCAGAGAAACGCGGGGGTCTGCAGCACATCCACCACATCCGCCACTTCTGTCAGCGGCGTATCCTCATGCACGTCCGTCAGGACCGGCACATGGATCTGCTCCCGTACCTTTTCAAGAATTCTTAATCCCTCTTCCAGCCCGGGGCCGCGAAAACTGCTGCCGGAAGAGCGGTTCGCCTTGTCGAAAGAGGACTTGTAGATAAACGGGATGCCCAGCTCTCCGGCGATCGTCTTCAGCCTGCCTGCAGTATCCAGGGCCAGCTGTTCACTCTCGATGACACAGGGGCCGGCAATGAGAAACAGGGGTCGGTCCAGCCCGACTTCGAATCCGCACAGATTCATGCAATACCTTCCCGGTGCTTCCTGGCTGCCTCTACGAAACCGGAGAATAGCGGATGACCGTAACGCGGCGTGGAGGTGAACTCAGGGTGAAACTGGCAGGCCACGAACCAGGGGTGATCCGGAATCTCCACGATCTCCACCAGGCGGCCGTCAAGGGAACGACCGGCGATCTTCATGCCGGCAGTGACAATACGATCCTGATAACTGTTGTTGAATTCATAGCGATGGCGGTGCCGTTCGACAATGACATCTTTCTCATAGAGGTCACGGGTACGACTGCCCACCTCCAGCTGACACTCCTGACCGCCAAGACGCATGGTGCCGCCCATGTCTGAATGCTCATCACGGACCTCCACACGCCCATCCGCATTGAGCCATTCGGTGATCAGTCCTATCACCGGGTGCGGCGTGGTGCGGTTGAACTCGGTGCTGTGGGCATCCGCCAGCCCAGCCACATTACGGGCAAATTCGATAACCGCAACCTGCATGCCCAGGCAGATACCCAGATAGGGAATTTTCTGCTCGCGTGCATATCGGGCAGCGGCAACCTTGCCTTCCACCCCCCGTTCACCGAACCCGCCGGGAACCAGAATGGCATCCATACCCGCCAACAGCTCCATGTTGCCCTTCTCCAGCTGCTCCGAATCCACATAGTGGATATGCACCCGGCTTCCGGTATGCACTCCGGCATGAATCAGCGCCTCGGAGAGGGATTTGTAGGCCTCGGTCAGATGGACATATTTGCCCACCATCGCCACCTGCACCTCCTGCTCCAGCGCATCCAGTCCATCGATGAAATGCTGCCACTCATGCAGATCCGCCGGAGGCAGATCCAGACCAAATCGCTGCACCACGATCTCATCCAGACCCTGCTCGTGCAGCATGGTCGGTATGCGGTAGATGGAGTCTGCATCCACGGCGGAGAAGACAGCCTCTTCCGGCACGTTGGTGAACAGTGCAATCTTTTTCCGTTCCGCGCTGGGCAGAGGGTTCTCCAGCCGGCACATCAGCACATCGGGTTGGATACCAATCGAGCGCAGCTCTTTTACCGAATGCTGTGTGGGTTTGGTTTTAATCTCGCCGGAAACCTTGATGTAGGGAACCAGTGTCAGATGCATAAAGAGCGCCCGCTGGTGCCCCATCTCCACTCCCATCTGACGGATCGCCTCCAGAAACGGCAGGGACTCGATATCACCCACGGTGCCGCCGATCTCCACCAGGCAGACATCGGCATCTCCGGCGCCACGCAGCACGCTCTCTTTTATCTCGTTGGTGATGTGCGGGATCACCTGCACCGTACCGCCCAGATACTCCCCCTTGCGCTCCTTGCGGATTACGCTTTCATAGATCTGGCCGCTGGTGAAGTTGTTGCTCTGCCCCATCGTGGTACGAATGAAGCGTTCATAATGCCCCAGATCCAGATCGGTCTCGGCACCATCATTGGTGACAAAAACCTCGCCGTGCTGGAAGGGACTCATGGTGCCGGGATCGACATTGATGTACGGATCGAGCTTGATCATCGTGACCTTGAGGCCACGGGCTTCCAGTAGAGCCGCGAGTGATGCGGCTGCAATACCTTTGCCAAGGGAGGAGACCACTCCGCCCGTTATAAAGATGAATCTGGTCATGAATTTTGTGCGCCAGGATAGAAAGAAAACAGACGGGCGTAAAAGGTACCAGAATGGCTCTTTTCCCTCAATCAAAAACCCGCTTTTTACCAGCAGGCACATCTTCCCTTACAAGTTCCCCAAGAATTTAATGTTGAATCTCCCGAACCACTGTCTATAATCTATTGGCGGATTTCGCAATAATTACAATTCGGCCAGCGATAAGGGATGGGGGAGTCTGGATCACTCCACGCCTCCTCTTCGGATTGACAGGAACTGTCGCATTGATGCACCACGACCTGTCCCGATCTTTTCCTGTCGGGTAGTTAAATAAACAATGTCCTAAATTTATATGAGGAACGTACGCATGCGTAAGATTTCTATGTTACTGGGCGCTGCAGCCCTGATTGCTGTCTCTTCCACTGCTTCCGCCTGGTGGGGCGGTCCTGGTTATGGCAACCGTGGTTGGGACAACAGCGGCTTTGGCGACGGCTGGGGCGACGGTTCCGGTGACTTCAGCTTCGGCATGAGCGGCAGCGGCAGCGGCCGCGGTTACGGTCGTGGTTACGACTCCTACCGCAGCGGTTATGGCTATGGCCCTTATGGCTACGGCGCTCCTTACGGCGGCGGCTACGGCGCACCTTACGGCTACCCGGCTGCACCTGTTGCACCGGCTGCACCTGCCAAATAAAGCAGGTTAGATACACGCAGTAGCTAAAAAGCCGCGCCCTTGGGCGCGGCTTTTTTTTGCCTGAAATAAATTGATTCAGGCAATTTCCAAACCAGTTTCGGCATTTAATACGCAAAAACACTTGATCAAGCTCAATACAAATTGGAAAATAGAACTACATCCCGATTCTTACGGACTGGAGCTGTATTTTGACAAACCGGAACGTAGTTTCCTTTGAGAATATCAAAGTCGCCTGCAAGAACTGCAGCCTGGCCACACTCTGTCTCCCCATGGGACTCTCCCCTGAGGACATGGAGCGTCTTGACAGCATCGTCAAACGCGGCAGGCCGTTTCATCGTGGCGACCATCTGTTTCGTGAAGGCGATAACCTACACAGCCTGCGGGTCATCACCAGTGGATCGGTAAAAACCTTCACCCCCAGTGAGGACGGAGGCGAGCAGGTTCTCAGCTTCCATCTGCCGGGAGAACTGATCGGTCTTGACGCCATCCAAAACGAGAGTCACACCTGCTCCGCCAAGGCGCTCGAAACCACCGCAGTCTGCGAGATCCCATTCCACAATCTGGAAGAACTCAGCAGCAGCATGCCCAGCCTGCAACATCAGATGTACCGGTTGCTGAGCCGGGAGATCGGCCAGGATTCGGAGATGCTCACTCTGCTGGGCAAAAAGAGCGCGGAAGAGCGCCTCGCAACCTTTCTGCTGAGTTTCTCGGAGCGTTTCAAAAAACGCGGCTTTTCCGCCACCGATTTTTTTCTCAGCATGTCGCGGCATGAGATCGGCAACTATCTGGGCCTGGCGGTTGAGACCGTAAGTCGGCTTTTCACCCGATTTCAGGATGAGGGACTGCTGCATGTGGAACGCAAGCATGTACAGCTGCTGGACCTGCCACGCCTCACCACTATCGTACATGGCAACGAAAACGGCCGATCGCACCAGAGGCATGTGTAATTTCACGACACTGATCCGGCCGCAAACGTAGGCCGGTTCAAGCCTGTGGAACCGGCAAACACTATCGTTGCAGCAAGCCATTTGCCTGATCCGCTACGCTTGATCAGGCCTACAGAGCCGGCATACGGTTCGGATTAGTCACTCACAACTTCCTCTTCCCGCAGCCAGACGCAGCCATCGCCCATCTTCTGCAGCTGCGCCTCATGCACAGCCAAATCCTCCTCACTGGGCCGCACTACCTTCAGCCGGGGTCTTTCACCGGACAGACGGCGAATATTTGATGCCGCCCCAGCCACATCACCCTCCGCGCCCTGACTGTCCAAAAACAGGGCAGTCTGTCCGCCCGTCATCAGCAGGTAGACATCGGCCAGGATCTCAGCATCGAGCAGTGCACCATGAAGCTCACGGTGAGAGTTATCGATATCGTAACGCTTGCAGAGCGCATCCAGACTGTTGCGCTGCCCCGGGTGTTTCTTCTTCGCCATCACCAGGGTATCGGTGACCGCGCAGAGATCCGCAATGCGAGGCGAATCCTCATCCAGTTTCAACAGCTCGTTATTGAGGAATCCGACATCGAAAGGTGCATTATGGATGATCAGCTCGGCACCACGTACATATTCCAGGAAGTCAGCTGCAACATCCTCAAAGCGGGGCTTGTCCTCAAGAAACTCGTTGGTGATGCCGTGTACGTCGATCGCGGCCGCGTCTATCATCCGATCCGGCTGAAGATATTGATGAAAGTTGTTACCGGTGAGACGGCGTTCAACCATCTCCACACAACCAATTTCGATGATGCGGTGACCCTGCGCCGGCTCCAGGCCAGTGGTTTCCGTATCCAGCACGATCAAGCGCGTCATAGATTCAGCTCCTCTATACCCTGGTTGGCGAGCTGATCGGCCAATTCATTTTCCGCATGGCCGCTGTGACCTTTGACCCAGGCCCACTCAACGTCATGGAGTGCCACCGCGCTATCCAGACGCTGCCAGAGATCGGCATTCTTTACCGGCTTCCTCGCCGCTGTTTTCCAGCCGTTCCGCTTCCAGTGGAATATCCACTGGGTAATACCGTTTTTCACATATTGGGAATCAGTGGTAACACGCACCCGGCTGCGTCTCTTCAGCGCCCCGAGCGCCTCGATCACCGCCAACAGTTCCATTCGATTGTTAGTGGTCTCAGGCTCACCGCCACAGAGTTTTTTCTCATGTTTACCATAACGTAGCAGCGCCCCCCAGCCTCCGGGACCAGGATTGCCTTTACAGGCCCCGTCGGTAAATATATCAATCAGTTCATCCATTCAGGTTCTCGTTGTTGGTTCCACCGCATTGGAAGGCAGTACCCGTTTGCCCATCCGCCAACGGGGTCGAATCGGCGTCAGCGTGACGGTTCGCTTGACTGCCTGCAATACATACACACCCCCTATCACCGGCCACCACCTCTGGCCCATACCTTCAAGAAATTCGAGCCGCTGCATCAGCGCCCTATTTCTCAGAGGCGGGCGATACATCAACTGATCACAGGATTCCAGATCAAAGCCCAGCAGAGTGAGCCAATCATGGATTCGCCAGGTTGTAAAAAAACGGCCGTTCCAGGGCGATACCCCGCTGCGACGACGCAGCAGCCGCCAGCCTCCCCACAGACTCCAGGGATTGAAACCAATGATCAACAGCCGCCCTTCAGGAATCAGAATCCTCTCCACCTCACGCAGTACCTGATGGGGCTGACTGGAGAAATCGAGGGTATGTGGCAGCACTACCGCATCCACACTGTCTGTGGCAAAGGGCAGCAGGGCGGGATCCGAGCATAAACTCAACTCAGGATGCCCCCCCCTCAACGCTTTGCCCAGCACGACATGATGTCGCGCCGGACTCTTCTGCAGCAAATCAGCGGTGGGATTTGCGCAACCGATCTGCACAATGTGATGTCCGAACAGGGAGGCTACCCGCTTATCCAGACACGCCTGCTCCTGTTCCGACAGAAAGACACCCGGACACCCTCTAAACCAATGCGCCAGTTGGTTTTGTGTGCTGGTTCCCAGTTTTTCCCCGTTTCCACCGCCCATAATTCTAAACAGGTCCGACCTCATTTCATTAAGATGGAAATCATACTCAGGTTTGATATTATTTTCCGCTTGGGAAGAAACAATAATTGTCTGTTATGTTGAACTATAAACTGAGTCGCTTTTTTCTGCTCGCCCCACTGGTTGGAATTTTCTCAGCCTGTAACTCACTGCCGGAAAAATCGCCGGGGCACGCCCCTGAGCCTGTCGCACAGACAGAGGTTATTTCCGAACAGCCGGTCATAATTGCCAGCAATGCCGTATCCGGACTTCCCATTCCGAAGTCTGATGAAGCAGTTATAGAGCCGCTTCCGCACAGCGTTTCCGCATTACCCGTGGAAGCTCTGTCCCAACCATCTCCCCAGCCACCCGCAGATGCCTGGGGCCGAATGCGGGACGGGTTCACCCTGACGATCCCTCAACACTCCAGAGTCACTCAGGAGATCAACTGGTTCCGTAAACACCCTAACTATATCGATCGTATACAGCAGCGCGCCGAGCCGTACATCTATTTTATTCTGGAAGAGATCGACAAACGGGGCATGCCGGCGGAACTCGCTCTGCTGCCCGCAGTGGAGAGCGCTTTCCAACCCTTTGCCTACTCCCCCGGCAGGGCCGCCGGCATCTGGCAGTTCATCCCCTCGACGGGCCGTTACTATGGCCTGAAGCAGAACTGGTGGTATGACGGCCGCCGCGACATTGTCGCCTCCACCCGCTCGGCCCTGGACTATCTGCAGGTTTTGAGCCGCCAGTTCGACGGTGATTGGGAACTGGCTCTGGCAGCCTATAATTCCGGCGGCGGCACCGTTCGCAAGGCGATCAAGCGTAACCGAAAGAAAGGTAAACCCACTGACTACTGGTCTCTTAAACTGCCCAAAGAGACCAGCAGCTATGTCCCCCGTCTGTTGGCCATCGCCACCCTGTTTGCAGATCCCGACAGCCACGGCATCACTCTGCAACCGATCCCGAATAGCCCCTATTTCGAAACCATCGAAATCGAATCTCAACTGGACCTCGCTCTGGCTGCTGAGATGGCGGATCTGTCGATCCAGGATCTCTACCAGCTCAACCCCGGCTTCAATCGTTGGGCCACCGACCCGGACGGCCCACATCAACTGCAACTGCCGCTGGACAAGATCGATGATTTTCTGGCACAGCTGAACCAGTTACCTGCGGAAAAGCGTCTGCGCTGGAAACGTTACAAGATCCGTAACGGCGACAGCCTCAGCGTGATCGCCAGAAAACATGGCACCACCACGAAAATCCTGCAGCAGGTCAACAAGCTGCGGGGGAATAATATCCGCGCCGGCAAACATCTGTTGATTCCCGTCTCCACCAAGAAGCTCAACCACTACGCTCTAAGTTCAACGCAACGCAAGGCAAAGATCCAAAACAGGAACAGAGGCGGCACCAAACAAAACTACACGGTAAAAGCAGGAGACAATCTTTGGGATATCGCCCGGACTTTTAAGGTCAACCACAAAAAACTGGCAAAATGGAACGGCATGGCGCCGGGTGATCCGATTCGCCCAGGGCAGAAACTGGTGCTCTGGCTTCCCCAGAAGAAAATATCCAGGGTCTCCTTTCCTGACACACAACCTGCCGGCATCCAAAGCACTGTGAACTACCGGGTGCGCAAGGGTGACTCCCTGTCACGCATCGCAAGCCGGTTCAATGTGACGGTGACGGATCTGAAACGCTGGAACAGCCTGCCGAAAAAATATCTACAACCGGGACAGCGGCTGAAACTCTATGTGGATATCACTGCCCAGACACTTTAAGTCGTACCATAATGTAGCGCCCAGCCGCGGCTGGGCGTAGTCGAATATTCGCCGCGATGGCGCGGCTCCCGCAAGGATAGCACCACCCCACTCGATCCCTTCAGAGTTTTGCTCGTCATGCCACCAAACAACCTGGAATAATAATGGAATCCATCGAGTCTGAAATCCAACCGTTGCTGGATCTTTTTGCGGGCCAACCCTATATCCAGTCAGCCCTGGTGGTAATGCTTACCCTCATGCTGGCCAAGATTATCACCTGGTTCGTACTCGGCATCTTCCAACGGTTGACCAAGCTCACCACTGCAAAGCTGGATGACGTCATCGTCCAGGCACTCTATACCCCTATCTTCTACACCATCATCATGGTGGGCTTCTCCATTGCAGACCACTTGCTACCGGTCAGCCAGGAAGTGCAGGATACGGTCATTGCCATCCTGCGATCGATCGGCATCTTCGTCTGGATGCGATTCTTCATCACGATCTCCAAAGCCAGTCTGAAAAGTTTGGCGACGGACAGCAACCGGTTGCAGTTCGTCCAGACCCAGACCCTGCCCCTGTTTCAGAATCTGGCACTGCTTGTCATCATCGCCATTGCGATCTACCTGATCTTCGATGCCTGGCACATCGACATGAGCGCCTGGCTCGCCTCCGCCGGTATCGTCGGTATCGCCGTGGGTTTCGCCGCCAAGGACACTCTGTCGAACCTCTTTTCCGGCGTCTTCATCCTCGCCGACACACCCTACAAGATCGGCGATTACATCGTGCTCGACTCAGGGGAGCGCGGCGAGGTGACTCATATCGGCATCCGCAGCACCCGTATGTTGACCCGGGACGATGTGGAACTGACCATTCCCAACGCGGTAATGGGCAACTCCAAGGTGATCAACGAAACCGGTGGTCCTCACGAAAAATACCGCATCCGGATACCTGTTGGGGTCGCCTATGGCTCGGACATCGACCAGGTAAGGGCGCTGCTGATGGGGATTGCCGTCGATTCCCAGAGTGTCTGTACAGACCCGGAGCCACGCGTCCGGTTCCGGGCTCTTGGAGCATCGAGCCTCGACTTTCAGCTGCTCTGTTGGGTTGATGAACCGAGTCTGCGGGGCCGGGTAATCGACCAACTGCTAACCGAGATCTACAAGTGCTTCAATCGTGAAGGGGTTGAAATACCCTATGCCAAACAGGACATCTACATCAAAGAGATGCCTTCCCGGAGTTGATTTTGATGAAGCCCAGGGAAAAATGTCACGGTATTACCCTGGTGAATACCGGCGAGGGCAAAGGCAAATCATCCAGCGCCTTCGGTGTGGTCTTCCGTGCCGCCGGCTGGGGCATGAAGGTCTGCGTGATCCAATACATCAAAGGAAATTGGAAGACCGGAGAACAGCAGGCCGCTTTGCGTTTCGACAATATCGAATGGCACGCCCTCGGGGATGGATTCACCTGGGATACAGAAAACCCTGAGCAGGATCGCAAGACCAGCCGGGAGATCTGGGCCTTCAGCCAGGAGAAGATTCGCAGTGGTAAGTTCGATCTGGTAGTGCTCGATGAGATCAACTACTGCTGCGACTACGGCTGGATCGGCGGAGCGGAGATCGCCAACTTCATCCGCGAGCATAAACCGGCCTGGATGCACCTGATACTCACCGGCAGAAACGCGCCGCCGGAGCTGATCGAAGTAGCAGATACCGCCACCAGCATGACCCCGTTAAAACATGCCTTCGATAACGGCATCGAGGCGGAACAGGGCATGGAGTTTTGACCCATATGAAAATGTAGGCCGGTTCAAGCATAGCGGAACCGGCAACCCTATAGGATGCCCGATCCGCTACGCTTGATCGTGCCTACGCCTTACACAATCAGGACATCCCTAAACATCCCAAATGAAAACACTGATCCTCGGCGGCGTTCGCTCCGGTAAAAGCCGACTGGCCCAGCAGTATGCTCGTGACTCAGGACTTCCGGTCTCCTACATCGCCACCGCCCGCGCGGAGGACGATGAGATGCAGCAGCGCATCGAGCAGCACCGCAACCACCGTCCCGCTGACTGGTTATTGGTGGAGGAGCCGCTGGCCCTGGCGGAGACACTGCAAAACCATGCCACACCCTCCCGCTGCCTGCTGGTGGAGTGTCTGACCCTCTGGCTGAGCAATCTTCTGCTGCATGATGATACACAACGGCTGGCACGAGAGAAGGCGACGCTGTTGGCACTACTGCCGACCCTGCCTGGAGAGATAATCCTGGTGACCAACGAGACAGGGCTGGGGGTGATACCAATGGGCGAGTTGAGCCGGCGCTTTTGTGATGAGGCAGGCATGCTGCATCAGGCAATCGCACAATGTAGTGACCGGGTGGTGCTCACGGTCGCCGGACTGCCTCATATTCTCAAGCAACCTGAATAGTTACAGCATGTAGGATGTGGTGAGGGTCAAACCACATCCTGCACACTTGCATTGATTGGCAAAATAAGCGATGAAGCAACGATATTCTGATTGGGTTCATGCCCCTGCCGCAAAACCGGATGAAGCCGCCCGGCAGGCCGCCGAGTCAAGACAGGTCCAACTGACCAAACCACCCGGCGCACTGGGTCAGCTGGAGACCATCGCCATCCGCCTGGCCGGTCTACAAGGTTGCGTCAGCCCAACCATCGAGCGAGTCCAGGTCACCCTCTTCGCCGGCGACCATGGCGTGGTTGCAGAAGGGGTGTCTGCCTTTCCCCAGGCCGTCACCCTCGAAATGGTGCGTAACTTTGCGCGCGGCGGCGCCGCGATTTGCGTCCTGGCAAGAGAGCTGGGAGCCAAACTAGAGGTAATCAACCTTGGCACCGTGGACCCATCTCCCCCGGAATTACAGGGAGAGGTGACCGACCGGCGCATCGCCGCAGGCACCGCCAATTTCACCCTCGGCCCGGCTATGACACAAACCCAGCTACAGACCGCCCTCGACACTGGCCGGGAAGCCATCATTCAAACCAAAGAGAGCGGCGCACAACTCTTCATCGGCGGCGAGATGGGCATAGGCAACACCACTTCGGCGACCGCCCTCGCCTGTGCCCTGCTGAACTGCCCGGCAGATCTGCTGGCAGGCCCCGGCACCGGACTCGATCCAGACGGCGTTTCCCACAAGGCGGCAGTGATAGAGAAGGCTCTCACGCTGCATCGCCCTCATCTCACCGATCCAATGGAGTCCCTGCGTCGACTGGGTGGATTCGAGATAGCCGCTCTCACCGGCAGTTATCTGAACTGTGCGCAACAGGGCCTGCCGGTTGTGGTGGACGGTTTCATCGCCGGGGTCGCCGCACTGATTGCCATCCGGTTTAACCCGGATGTGGCCGACTGGTGTCTCTTCTCCCATGCTTCGGCCGAACCAGGACACAAAACCGTCATGCAGGCGTTACAAGTGACACCTCTGCTCGATCTGGGCATGCGACTGGGTGAAGGCAGCGGCGCGGCAGTCGCTGTGCCACTGTTGCGTCTCGCCTGCGCCCTGCACGCCGGCATGGCGACCTTCGGGGAAGCCGGAGTTTCAGAAAAGGATGACTAAGCCCGGCGAACTGCAAATCAACCTGCTGCGCCACGGGGAGGCCCAGGGCGGAAATTGTTTACGTGGCCGCACCGATGACCCACTGACCGAAGATGGCTGGTCGCAGATGGAGCAAGCGGTTGGCCAGCAGCAATCCTTAAATCAAATCATCAGCTCTCCGGCAAGACGTTGTGCCGATTTTGCCACGTCGTATGCCAACCAACGGGATATTCCCCTGGGGCTCGACAGCAATCTTTGGGAGATGGACTTCGGCAGTTGGGAGGGACAAACCATCAGCGATCTGATTCAGAGCGAGCCGGACACCCTAAGCCGTTTCTGGCAGAATCCAATGATACAGACACCACCCGGTGGCGAACCCTTCGCAGAATTCCGGCAACGGGTGCTCAACGGCTGGCAGCAACTACTCGAAAAACATGAAAGCGGGAGACTATTGGTGATCGCCCACGGCGGACCGATTCGTCTCATCCTGGCAGAGGTACTGGATATCCCGATGGAAAACCTGCTGCGTCTGGAATTACCCCACGCCGCCCTGAGCCGGATAAGAATCAGCCGCGATGCAAACGGCACACTCTACCCCTCCCTCGCTGCCAGCCATGGAGAGCGAAGCGAAGGCTGGTAGTCCCCGGTAGCCGCGAGGCCGCACTGCTTACCCGGCGTGCCTTGCGCCAGAGGGGAAGCAAAGTAGGCATCCGAGCGCGGCGTCCAGTG
>JAESPE010000230.1 GCA_016756835.1 gamma proteobacterium endosymbiont of Lamellibrachia anaximandri
CCTCCCCTCTGGCGCAAGGCACGCCGGGTAAGCAGTGCGGCCTCGCGGCTACCGGGGACTACCAGCCTTCGCTTCGCTCTCCATGGCTGGCAGCGGATGATTTCATAGGGTACATTCAACTTATTAATAATACTTTCAATTAATGTGAGTTGTGGATCAGACAACCCTTCCATTTGAATAACGATGTTATGTATTCTTTCTTCTTTTAATAATACCACTCAAAACTCCTAAGCTAGTGGTTGTACTCATTGTATTTTTTTGTGCTAACGCTTAAGCTAACAGGCGCGAGCGCGTTAGCGCGAAGCGTCCTTGTTAAGCTTTTTGTTAGCTCTTTCTTTTCTCATCTGCCTATTTTTCATTCTTAATCTAAAATCGCTGATCTTGGTTATTACAGGGCCGATGATGTGGTACGTAAGCCAACTGTAATATGTGGCTTCAATGGTCTTTTTGCTTTCTGACTCATATGCTTCTTCTAGCCAGGCGCCAATATCATGAACATTGATATCTATGCAATTTAATAACCCTTCTCCGACTTGCTCATACAAGTATTCCTCAAGGGAATCTTTGGATTCCAGAGTATCTTTAGTTAATCGGAACTTCCTGAATTTTTTGATTTCATAATCACGCGGATATATAGGAATGATCTCGCTTTTCCCGTTTTCTGCGGTTATCTCAACAATATACTTTGTATTTAATCCGTATGATTTTCCTTTAAATGTTGCTCGTCGTGGGTGAATTACCGCCGTCAGGTGATTTTTGAAGAAATCGTAGACTGGGTCCCATCTATTGATATGCGCCTTAACTACGTATTTACCATCCGATGTGGCCAGAACAATATTTTTTCTAGCGCGCTTGCTTGAGAACAAGCTATTGAGATCGATTCGATTGAGGTTGATACTGTATAGATCAATTGGATCATACTCTTTGTGAAACACCTCAAACGGTTTGAGTATTAGAGGTTTTTCATCGAAGTCTTCAATTTCTACGAAATAATTAGGGCCAATCCGTAAATATATTTTAAAGACTATGATTGCTCGGTCTTTCAGATTTTCAAGCGTAACATTTGTAATATATTGATCTTCGCAAGAAACGCTACTGGAACACATTCCATATGATCCACGTATATTTGCTCCTGATTTGAGTAAATACGTTTTCGCAGTGTAAACAAGGGCAATGATTGAAATAATCAGGGCAACAGTTGAGTTTACTATTGTTATTAACACTTCAGTACTCATACAGATTGTCATTTCCTCTTGCAGAGCTAACTATATATGGGCGTCCTAAACGTCGTGACAAAACACGTCAAAGCTGACGCCTAATCCGCCAGAATAATTTTAACTTGTTGATTTTACTTCCCATCAGCATAATATAGATTACCTAAAGAAAATAGGGAAATACATCATGACTAAGGAAGGTAAGCCCCGTCTGCCGGATCGTGTCCGGCATAAAATCCGAGTCAAACACTATAGTATTCGGACTGAACAGGCATACGTCGACTGGATCCGACGTTTTATCCTCTATCACGGCAAGCGCCACCCC
>JAESPE010000231.1 GCA_016756835.1 gamma proteobacterium endosymbiont of Lamellibrachia anaximandri
GTCATGATTCATGGGTGAATGTCCCTCTGTTTGAGGGCGTGAGGTTACATTTTAATTTTATTCAGGAAGTTGTCATGGATCGATTTTTCTCCGCGAAGCGGCTTCGTCCAACAAAACACCATAAGTGGAGAGAGAATCATGACTGCGAATCCCCCCAAATTTGATGCAATTAAATACAAGCAAACTACCCTGAAACAGTGGAATACAGCCGCAGAGGCATGGCACCGTTGGGGGCCATTGTTATCAAGATGGCTGGGGCCGGCTACAGAAACCATGCTGGATATGTGCGATGTCTCCAATGGTAGCCGAGTGCTGGATGTGGCTGCCGGTGCAGGTGAACAGACGGTAGCAGTAGCCAAACGAATTGGAGAGGCCGGGCATGTACTGGCAACCGATATTTCGCCAGACATACTGGGATTTGCGACGGTATCAGCCAATCTGGCAGGTTTGAATAACGTCCGCACTCAGGTATTGGATGGTGAAAATCTGACTGAACTTGAAGCCGATCCTTTTGATGCCGTAATCTCTCGTGTGGGTCTTATTTACTTCCCGGATCAGCAGAAGGCATTAGCCGGTATGAAACATCATCTGAAGAGTGAGGGTAAGGTCGCTGCCATGGTCTATTCTACTGCTGAGACCAATCCATTTTTTTCCATTCCGGTCTCTATTATCCGACGCCGCGCAAACCTGCCTGCGCCACTGCCTGGCCAGCCTGGGCCTTTCAGTCTTGGCGCTGAGGGTAAGTTGGAAAAAATATTTTCCGATGCGGGTTTCAGGAATATAGAGGTTGAAACGATTAATGCACCTGTAAGGGTTTCATCGGCAGCTGAATGTTTGCAGTTTGAGCAGGAATCTTTTGGTGCTCTGCATCAGATGCTATCGGGATTATCAGACACTGAGCAAGATGAAGCCTGGCATGAAATAGAAGAAGCGCTGGGTCAGTTTGAGGTCAATGGTCAGTTTGAAGGACCCTGTGAAATGTTGGTGGCGGTTGGCACTAAATAATCGACCTGAAGCGTGTGATAACTACGGGCGTAACGCCCCATTAAATCAATATTTAGGTTAAAATAATGACTCAATTAGCCATAGTGCAAACCGCACCTGTTTTTCTGGACAAAATCAAAACGATCGAACTAGCTGTGATAAAGGTAGAGGAAGCGGCAAGCCAGGGTGCAGAGCTGATTGTGTTCACTGAAGCGTTCATTCCCGGTTATCCAGCTTGGGTGTGGCGCCTAAGGCCGGGTGGTGACTGGAACCTGTCTGAGGCGTTACATGCACGCTTATTAGGCAATGCAGTGAATATGGAGTCCGATGATTTATCTCCACTGTATCAGGTTGCTAAAAAGTATCAGCTCACTATCGTCTGCGGCATAGAGGAGAGAGAAAGTCAGCTTGGTCGAGCGACACTTTACAATACAGTTATGGCTCTTCAGGAAAATTTGTGGGTAGAAATATAGCGGATTCATTGCGATAGAGGAAATTTGTCTGGGATTTGAGGGTAGAGCATCCTGCCCCCGTTC
>JAESPE010000232.1 GCA_016756835.1 gamma proteobacterium endosymbiont of Lamellibrachia anaximandri
TGACCGGGACGGCCGGGGCACAAACAGGCTGTCGAAGGCCGAGTCGATTTTGGGGACTGGGATGTCCCAAAATCTTTCACGAGGTCGAAGACTCACTTGTATCGCCGGAATGGTGTCTGCGGCGATGGCACCTGCGATACTGCCGATGCTGGGGGTGCCTAAGTTGATAACGCCTACCGGTCCCGAGCCGCCGGGGGTGCCGTCGACGATCCACTGCACACCAAGCTCCTTGACCCGGTCTAACGAGATCTCGGCGATAATCGCCTCGACCAGCACTTGGGCGCGGCGGATATCCAGTTTGCGGATAATCGACTGCAGAGCATTGAAGATATTCTGCGGCGCAGTAATGATCAGTGCGTTGGAAGCTTCATCAGCCTGGATATTGATCGGGGTGGAGGTGCTGCCGCCCCCCTTGCCCTTCTTCCTGCTCTTGTCCATGGTGTCGCTAACGCCGGTCAGTACGGTGGCGAGTTCCTTGGCGTTGGCATAACGCAGGTAGATGACCCGGGCATTGCCTTCATTCTCGAAAGGGGTATCCAGGTGTTCGATCACCACCCTGGTGCGTAGTCGGGTGGTGGTGTCACCGCTGATCAGTACGCTGTTAGTGCGCTCGTCAGCGATGAGTTTTGCCGGCTCAGCGGCGCCTTTCCCCTTATTTTTCTGCAATCCGGTGATGATTCGTACCACCTCTGCGGCGGAGGCGTGGCGCAGGGAAACTACTTCGATGGAGCTGTCGCTCACTTGATCAATGCGGGAGATGATCTTCAGCAGGCGGTCTACGTTCTGTCTGCGATCAGAAATAATCAGAACATTGGTGGCTGGATAGGCCGCCAAGTGTCCCTGTTGCGGAATCAAAGGTCGCAGGATAGGTACCAGCTGGGAAGCGGTAACGTTTTTCACCTGTAGGATCCGGGTGACCATCTGATCTCCCGGCAGTTCCTGGCTGTCGGTGCCGGTGGGGATGCCGATCTGCTTGGCCTTTACATCGGGAACGATTTTGATGACCTCCCCTGCAGGCACGGTGGAGAATCCATGGACTTCCAGGATGGAGAGGAATACCTGGTAAAACTCATCCTTGTCCATTGGATGAGCGGAGATGACGGTGACCTTGCCTTTCACCCGTGGGTCGACGACGAAATTCCTGCCGGTGTGTTCGGATACGGTCTTGATTAAGGCGCTGATATCGGCGTCGTTCAGATTAAGCGTAATCCGGTCGGCTTGGACCGAGGCGCAAAACAGCAGCAGACTCAGTGCGATGAATAACGTGCCACGGATATGGCGATGCCACATCGATGGAGAAGATATTGGGGAACGGGTTTCCTGACTATTCATCGTGTTTTCTATACCGACCTTGGTCACTGCTCGTATTGACAGAGTTTGTTGGAATAAAAGTCTTTATTCATCCGCTGCCAGCCATGGAGAGCGAAGCGAAGGCTGGTAGTCCCCGGTAGCCGCGAGGCCGCACTGCTTACCCGGCGTGCCTTGCGCCAGAGGGGAAGCAAAGTAGGCAT
>JAESPE010000233.1 GCA_016756835.1 gamma proteobacterium endosymbiont of Lamellibrachia anaximandri
TTCATATGAGCCTCCTTCTTCTGTATTGTGCAAAGGTACACAATTGGATGGTAGGTTATGCCTGCCAAGCCCGCTGAGGGAGGAGGCTCAATGAGTATCAATCGCATAAACTCGGACCCACCAAAGCGGCGCGGCTTTCGCTGCGCTACAGCCGCACCGCTTTGGTGGTCCGGTTATGCGTGGCGTTAGCCGTAAGAAATATTTTTTAATCGTGGAGGCAACTGTTTTTCAGCGCTGAAGCGGTCAAGTTGGTTGCCATTCAGAACTAATGGCACATCAAAGGTAAATCAGCCGCTGAAGCGGAGAGAGCTGGTAGCCATCCAAAACAGGTGGCACGCCGAAGATCAATCAGCCGCTGATGCGGTGAGAGCGGGAAGCCAGCCAAAATAGGTGGCATACCAAAGTTAAAACAGCCGCGATGCGAGGCAAGTTGGCAGGTAGATTCACCGGTGGGGTGGTGCTATTTTGTTACGGTATTCGAGCATAATGTGTTGGATGAATGTGCGGCTAACAAAGCAAATCAACACGGACAGCCAAAAGCTGCGCCGCTCGTGCCTCGCTCTGCATCTTTTGTCTTCCGGTTATTTGCGACGTTATGTGTAAAAGAAATTGAGATGTCAGAAATAAAGAAAATTCACTGCAATACATGTAATCATGAAACTAATCATGTGTTATTGGCTACGCATGATAAAGACTACCATGAGGTAGAAGAGCATCAGGGTCAAAAGCATCTTTTATGGTATGAAAACTATGTGTATGGGTTTTGGGTATGCAGGGGGTGTGATACAGCGTTACTAGAAGAAAAGTACACCTGCTCCGGAATGTACGATAACAATGGCGATGAGGTTTATTCATATACACATTTACCAGAAAGAAAAAACAAGGCTCCTCGCGTCGCCAAAAAGTATGTGCATATCAATAAAAAATTGAATTCTGCTTACTTAGAGGTCATAAAAGCACACAATCAGGGTCTTAAAATTGTCTCGGCAATTGGAGTTAGAGCCTTATTGGAGGGCATCTGTGTAGAAGAAGGTATTGATGATAAGGCCGCATATGGCTTAAGCGGAAAAATCAAAAAACTTCAATCGGTTAGCAATATTCCAGAAAGCATAATAGATGGTCTAAATGGCTTAAAGTTTATTGGTGATGATGCTGCACATAGATTGAATGAGAGTAACAAGCGTACTATCTTGCTTTCCATTGATCTTCTGGAGGCACTGCTAACCCATTTGTATGAGGCCAAATTCGATCTTCAGAAAAAAGCTGATTTGGTAAAAAAGGCACATAACGAATAAGGTTAGATCGCGCGAAGCCGCGATCTGAACCGTTTGTTGGACAAGCCCACAGCAGTTAAGCAGTACCGCTCTTTAAGAAAATAGCTTTTTGACTTTCTGTTGTACCCAAGGCTCATTTGGCCGATGAACCTTGGGTACATACAGACCTTGTTGCCATTGCAACAACATTTGCTCATAAATT
>JAESPE010000234.1 GCA_016756835.1 gamma proteobacterium endosymbiont of Lamellibrachia anaximandri
TGTCGCCTGATGGGTTCCTCTTTCGGAAATGTAAGAGGATCGAGGAACCGGATGAGGGAAATCTTCACGTCCGGGTCTGTGGGGAGAGCGCCGGGTGACCGGTGCTTTTACCCGGAAGCGGACAGCAAAAAGCGTCACGCCTTTTGCTTGCGCAAAAGCCGCGCCACTTTTTGCTGCCGCTGATGGGCGACGTTAGGCCCGCGTAACATTTTAAATTAGGAGTAGCATGTTAAAAAGACACAGAATACAGTTTCCAAAATCTGGATCATCCAATCTTAACCAGGATGAGGCCTATTTCTATCTACAAGGTTCAGGTGGTCATAGAAAAATAAGATTTCATGATTATGATGAAATTTACCAAGTGCAAGGTTTGTACGAGCAGGTATTTTATGATCGCTTGAAGTGCACATCACCTAGCAAGGTAACAAGCATTCTTAAATCTTCAGTAATGCAATCTCATGATAATTTCACCGAGTTACGAGTGTTAGATCTGGGTGCGGGTAACGGCATGATGGGCGAGGAGTTAAAAAAACATGGTGTGTCTCGCTTGATCGGTGTGGATATTATTCCAGAAGCGTATGAAGCAACCGTTCGTGATAGGCCCGGTTTATATGATGCTTATTATGTCGAGAATTTCACCACGCTAAGTGAAGAAAAAAAAGAGGATATCGCCTCGTGGCAGTGTGATTGTATGGTAACGGTTGCAGCATTGGGGTTTGGGGATATTCCTACAAAGGCATTTATTGAGGCATTTAATATCATCAAGGAACAGGGGTGGGTAGCATTTAATATAAAAGAGTCTTTCTTTGATGCTAGTGATGAATCAGGGTTCTCAAAAATGATTCGAGAATTAATTTTCTCAAAATATATTGATGTTTATCACATAGAGCGTTATAAGCACAGGCTTTCCATTGAAGGCGAGCCTCTTTATTACTTTGCTATTGCTGGTCGTAAAAATGGTGATGTTCCATCAGAGTTCCTAGAGTCAAAAGGTATTTTGGCCTAACAAAAGCATTTAACTCGGACAAATCTCCGCGGTGTTTCTATCGTGCTAAAAGAGCATAGCACAATAGAAACACCGCTACGATTTTCCGGTTAATGCTGGCGTTAGACGAATACTTACTTCCATATCACATATTGCATGGCCAGACTGAACGAAAATGAGCAAAGGGCTCGCTTTAACAAGGCAAGAGAATTGGCCAAGTCTTTGGGCGGAGAACTGTTATCAACAGTTTATCGAGGAGTTGATGCAAGATATAAGTGGCGCTGCGCATTGGGGCATGAATGGCACGCTACATATTATTCGGTAGTACAAAGAGGCCAGTGGTGTGGCAGATGCCACGGAACACTACGCACGTCAGAAGAACAATTATCTCGAGTGAGTCTTCGACCTCGTGAAAGATTTTGGGACATCCCAGTCCCCAAAATCGACTCGGCCTTCGACAGCCTGTTTGTGCCCCGGCCGTCCCGGTCAC
>JAESPE010000235.1 GCA_016756835.1 gamma proteobacterium endosymbiont of Lamellibrachia anaximandri
GGATTTCGGACCTACCATGCTGCTGAAATTGCTTTATATCACGCGCTTGGGGCGTTACCCGTACCGGAAACTACCCACGAATTTTTCTGAGGAGGCGAATATTTTTAGATCCTGAGATAAGGTGGGTCGCGGGATTCCTGTTCCCCCTTTTTTTGCCCGGAAAGAATGCGTCGATTGTCGATTCTTAACAGTCACAAATGGGCAATTCACACGCCGTATAATACCCACACAAAGCCGCCAGAATTGGGGCTTTCGTCCCAATAATTTTTATAAATATTGCAGGAAATCGCCCTCTTCAAGGGCTGTCTATTACGCAATATCTTATTGTTGTTTGGTCTATTCCTGACCACCCGGAAAACCAAGTGTCAGACAAGAATGGCACTTAACTTAAATATGGTTAACATGTGATGTTACGAAGTAAAAATGGGACGGATCTATTTTTTGACTTCGAAGAAAATAGTGTTGTTATTTTAGATTTTTTTCATGCTGTGGATGAGAGGCAGACCACAAATCAAGAGCCGCAATCAATTCGAAAACCGGTTTCGTGAGTCAGTTCCAGGCTAGAAAGTAATAATTTTATTATCTTCTTATGCTTACTGAGTTACAACGAGGCACTGAACAGTGAGCCGGAAAAAACAGCCCCCGATCAGCGATAATCCCGAGGAAAATGACAGCCCGGTTCTCTCTGGTCTGATGCAGGGATTGCAATCGGTCTTTGATAAGATCCACAAAGACAATAGTCAGCGCGACCATAGCCAGGAAAAGATAATTGAGGAGTTCTCCGAGCGCCTGAATCACGCCTTCGACCAAGTCCATACTGAAGCGAAAGAGCGGGAGCAGCTGCTCTCCGAGAAGCTTAAGGCCATTGAGACCGAACAGCGTTATCGCATCCAGCGCATCAAGATTTTCTCTGTACCTGGTACCCTGATCGCACTGGTCGCAATGGGTTATCTCTTCTACGTGGTGAACGTCATGGAACGTTCCATGACCAGCATGTCGACGGATATGCATGACATGCGTGGATACATAGCCAATATCAGTGGTGATACCCGTAATATGTCACAAGGTGTGCTAAATATGAATGTTGAGATGGTGTCAATGAACGGAAACATGAGCCAAATTGACAATCACATGATTGACATGAATGAAAACATTGGCCAGATAAGCACCCAAGTGGAGGGTATGAATGGCAGTATGTCCCACCTCAATCGTAGTGTTGGTGTGATGACCCATGATGTCGGCAATATGTCCCACACAATCAGTCCGGTAATGTCGGGTTTTCGCACCATCATGCCGTTTTAGGGTCTGTTACCCGAGAGACAGAATCAGAGGGTGTTTGTCTGCTAAACTTAACATCAATCTTTAGCCTCCTCAGAAAAATTCGTGGGTAGTTTCCGGTACGGGTAACGCCCCAAGCGCGTGATATAAAGCAATTTCAGCAGCATGGTAGGTCCGAAATCC
>JAESPE010000236.1 GCA_016756835.1 gamma proteobacterium endosymbiont of Lamellibrachia anaximandri
TACTTTGCTTCCCCTCTGGCGCAAGGCACGCCGGGTAAGCAGTGCGGCCTCGCGGCTACCGGGGACTACCAGCCTTCGCTTCGCTCTCCATGGCTGGCAGCGAACGATCAACTTCACGCCCTCATCGAGCATGGTGTCACGAAAGACGAATTCATCCGACGCGTATGTAATTGGGTAGATGACCAGGCCGGAAGGTTTAATCCTATGTACGGGATTTCAGCACTGCGTTTTCCAAAACCCAGCTGGAGGGATGTATCTGTTTTTCAGTCAAGTGTGCAAGGCTCACACCATGATACCCCGCTTGTTGTGGCTGAAACTGATTTGGGTCCAATGCTCTGCTTCCTTTTCGCTGATGTGATCAAGAAGCGCCTGGCCGACACCATTCGTGACTCCTCCTATGAAGAAGGCATTTCGACAGAAGAACGGCCTGACTTGATTGCAGTGGTCAAGGAAGAGCTTGAGTGTCTGGAACTCGAAGAGGAGCGGCTTATTTTGGAAGCGGCATCATTTAACATCGCCATTCCTCGGCGTGATGATTCACGTCCTGAAATCATTCTTTCCCTTGCCCTCAAGGAGGCATCGTAATGGCTCAAGTAACAGATCATGCAATCGTGGAGTTTATGGGTAAACGGAAGATCACTGCACATGAAACTCGGGTGCTTACGATCGCAAATCTTGAAGCGTTGGAAAAGCATGGATTCGATGCGGGTGTGCAAAGTGGATTAGCTGAGGGAAAAGATAAAGGAGGTGCGTTTGGCGCAAAGGCTGAGCGAAAAAGAATCCAAACAATCTTGACCTGTGAAGAGGCAGAAGGCAGGCAAGAGCAGGCCATGACAGTTGCATTTGACACGGATATGGAGGCTGATGTGGCGAGTAAGTTTTTATCCTCTATGCCAAAAGAAAAGCCTGGGCAGCGTGAGAAAACCGAGTTTGAAAAGCACATGGAGCAGAATGACAATTCCGCCATTCACGCTGATGGTGATGGGTACGATGATGACCCTGAACGCCAGATCGATCGCATGTGGTCAGAGTCCAGTGCACGGGTAGAAGCGAGGCATGCAGGAAAAATGGAGTAGTCCAACAAGTTACGCCTGGTACCCAATGTCCCCGCTCCGGACGCTTGTATTTCTTCATGGGCAGAAACCTTTGGAAGTGGATTATTTACAAGTGGGTGTCAGGCTCCTATTCTACAGCCAGTAAAAACTGGTTTCGTAACTCCTCTCTCGTATTTATGCGTCCGCAGTATATTTAATTCCTCCGCTGCCAGCCATGGAGAGCGAAGCGAAGGCTGGTAGTCCCCGGTAGCCGCGAGGCCGCACTGCTTACCCGGCGTGCCTTGCGCCAGAGGGGAAGCAAAGTAGGCAT
>JAESPE010000237.1 GCA_016756835.1 gamma proteobacterium endosymbiont of Lamellibrachia anaximandri
GGACCTACCATGCTGCTGAAATTGCTTTATATCACGCGCTTGGGGCGTTACCCGTACCGGAAACTACCCACGAATTTTTCTGAGGAGGCAGATATCTATTTCTCGCAGTACCAATAATTATGGCATGTTCATCCAGCACCTCCATAGCAGATGATGACGCAAGGCAGTTAGTTCAATTTCCGGAAACGATGCAGCAACATATGATGTCAAATATGCGTGATCATCTGGTTGCTATAAATGAAATACTAACCAATATGGCAAATGATGAATTGGATAAAGCGGCAGAGGTAGCAGAATATCGGCTGGGTATGAGTTCACTTGAATCTCACGGAGTCCGTAACAGGGCTAAATTTATGCCCAAAGGAATGCGCCAAGTCGGTACTGCAATGCACAAAGCGGCGAGTCGTTTTGCCTTAAAAGCAGAAGAGGGAGAAGTATCGTCAGCATACATTGCATTAACCGAGATCACATCTGCTTGTGTTGCGTGTCACTCAGCTTACCGAATTAGATGAAAACTATATCGCCTAACGAATAAGGTTAGATTGTGAGAGCGAAGCGAGCCACGATCTGAACCGTTTGTTGGAACGAAAAGCTCCAGCGGACAGTTTATTTGGTAGCCAAATTGAGACCACTCAAAAATATTCGTGCCATATCAGAAAATTGTGGTACTGCATTTTATCTATGCTGTTGCGGGTATAATATCGCTATTTACCCCCTTTGAGCTGACATTAGTATGAGCAATGAAATAAATTACAAGAACAACCCCTTACATGGTGTTAGTTTGAAAAGCTTGTTGATTGAAATAGTAGATCAGTATGGTTTCGAGATACTCTTTGCCTATTTAAATATCAATTGTTTTAAGACCAACCCAAGCATTGATTCCAGTATTAAATTTTTAAAAAAAACGGATTGGGCGCGTCAAAAAGTTGAAGTTTTTTATTTGTATGAGTTTAAAGACTTGCCTCAAGCGTCTTCTGAACAGTTTTCATTACCTCCAAGGGAGCGGATTATTCCTGAAGACCAGGCGCCGGGTGATCCTAAAGAACTGAGTTTAGAAGATGCTGAGCGGTTGCGCGAAAAGCGTGCAAAAAAGTCAGCTGCGCGAGAGCCGTGGGCTGGGCAGCGCTCGGGAAAGAACATCGACCCATGGGCGAATCGAAAAAATAAACCCAAGTGATGATGGAACGAATAGATGCCTAACGAATAAGGTTAGATTGTGAGAGCGAAGCGAGCCGCGATCTGAACCGTTTGTTGGACAAGCCCGCAGCAGTTAAGCAATACCGCTCTTTAAGAAAATAGCTTTTTGACTTTCTGTTGTACCCAAGGCTCATTTGGCCGATGAACCTTGGGTA
>JAESPE010000238.1 GCA_016756835.1 gamma proteobacterium endosymbiont of Lamellibrachia anaximandri
AAGGCACGCCGGGTAAGCAGTGCGGCCTCGCGGCTACCCGGGACTACCAGCCTTCGCTTCGCTCTCCATGGCTGGCAGCGGAAGAAGAAAGCCACATTTTGTTCTTCACACTGGCGTTGAATATTAATCGCCCACTCCTTTTTCATCGGGCGGGCTTTTGGGCCGGATTCACCGCCAACAATAACCCAGTGAATCCCTCGTAAATCGATATCTTCGAGGTCTGCCAGTAGTGGCTCGACAGAGAGGAAGCGGATACGTGCAGGCACATCTCTAAGTTGATCTATTCTTGGTAACCCCTCTGTTCTATTTTCTACTGTTACTCCGAGCCAGGCATTCTCAGGAGCCTTGTAGTGCTGGAAGAAACTGGAAAGTCGCTCTGCCCGTTTGGTCAGTATCTGGTAGGTGTGTTGAGGGGTTTGCCTGATTACCTCAAAAGCTTGCTCGATAAAATCATCAGGAACCTCCTCATGAAAGAGGTCACTCATTGAGTTAACGAAATATATGGTTGGTTTTTTGCGTTTAAGTGGCTCATTCAGGCGTTCGGGCAATAGCGAAAGTCCAAAACCATTTTCATAGCCCTTTACCCCCATAGCCTCAAGTCGCCTGGCCATTGCTTCCGCATAACAGTGTTTACACCCTGAAGATACCTTGGTGCATCCGGTGACCGGGTTCCATGTCTGTTCTGTCCATTCAATGGTGGATTGTGTAGTCATGGACTGATTCTCTGCAATCGCTCTTTCTTTTTGAAGTGTACGAGATTTTTTGAACGCTTGTTGGGTGCGGGTGCATCAAGATTCGTTACTTTGCCTTCATTTGCAAGCTCCTTGAATGCCAACTGTAAGTTGCTTTCAAACCAGTTTGTCTCTTCCAGCATATCTGCCAGATCATCAATACGGAATCTTTGAGGTGTATTTGAAAGCCTATTAAGCCAATAAGCTTTTACCGCTTCGATATCCGTTGTGTCTGTGTCTGTTACGTGCTCGACTTCAACTGAAGAAAAGAGATCATCCATGCCTGTATCTTCTGATCGTCGATCCAGTTTCGTCTTTGTCCGTACCTGTTTTTGTACAATATCCATTTTTTCTGAGGCCGCCATGAATTTAATAATTCCAAGCGGATGATGAGTGAGATAGACAAGGTGGTATTTTGTCCGGTCTTTGACAGGATCAAGAATGCTTACGTAGGCTGATCTCAATTTGTCAGCATTATCTGCCGGAATAGATATTAGGCCGTTACGATCAAGTGAGTCTTCGACCTCGTGAAAGATTTTGGGACATCCCAGTCCCCAAAATCGACTCGGCCTTCGACAGCCTGTTTGTGCCCCGGCCGTCCC
>JAESPE010000239.1 GCA_016756835.1 gamma proteobacterium endosymbiont of Lamellibrachia anaximandri
TCTCTTTGCTTCCCCTCTGGCGCAAGGCACGCCGGGTAAGCAGTGCGGCCTCGCGGCTACCGGGGACTACCAGCCTTCGCTTCGCTCTCCATGGCTGGCAGCGTTTGCCCTGCTCTGAGCAAAACCCATCTTTTCCAAAAATTATTGATCTGGATCAAACAAAACACCGCAACCACAACATATTGTGCAAATAAGATCATCACACCACAAGATGACGTGTCTATAATGGAAATAACAGGAGGATCGAGATGTCCGTCAAACTCAAAAAAGCACCACTATTTCTACCCATCAAGGTAGAAAAGCGGGATGGGTCACAAACAACATTCGATGCAGCCAAGATCAGGACCGCAGTCCTGCAGGCAGGCCAGGCCACGGGGGAACTCGATGAGTCTGAGGCCCAGCTGCTCACCGCCCAGGTAGTTAAAGTGCTGGCCCACACAGGTTATCGACACCAGACCCCGGATATCGAGCGCATCCAGGATATCGTCGAGCAGGTGCTGATCAGCGCCAACCACCTGCAAACCGCCCGCGCCTACATCGTCTATCGCGAACAGCATAAAAAGTTGCGGCAGGACCGCCGCACCCTGGTGGATGTCTCCACTTCGGTCAATGAATATCTTGAACGGGCCGACTGGCGGGTGAGCGCCAACGCCAACCAGGGCTACTCCCTGGGCGGGCTGATTCTCAACACCTCCGGCAAGATGCTCGCCAACTACTGGCTGAGCCATGTCTATCCGCCCGAAGTGGGAGAGGCTCACCGGGAGGGCGACGTCCACATCCATGATCTGGACATGCTGGCAGGTTACTGCGCCGGCTGGTCTCTGCGCACCCTGCTGCATGAAGGACTCAACGGTGTGCCGGGAAAAGTGGAATCGGGTCCAGCCAAACACATGTCCTCCGCCGTGGGGCAGATCGTCAACTTCCTCGGCACACTGCAGAACGAGTGGGCCGGCGCCCAGGCCTTCAGCTCCTTCGACACCTACATGGCCCCCTATGTTCGCCAGGACGGTCTGAACTACGAGCAGGTCCGGCAGTACATCCAGGAGTTGATCTACAACCTCAATGTACCCTCCCGGTGGGGCACCCAGACTCCCTTCACCAACCTGACCTTCGACTGGGTCTGCCCGGAAGACCTGCGCGAGCAGGTGCCGGTAATCGCGGGTGAAGAGATGAATTTCACCTACGGCGATCTGCAGCAGGAGATGGATCTCATCAACCGCGCCCGCTGCCAGCCATGGAGAGCGAAGCGAAGGCTGGTAGTCCCCGGTAGCCGCGAGGCCGCACTGCTTACCCGGCGTGCCTTGCGCCAGAGGGGAAGCAAAGTAGGCATCC
>JAESPE010000024.1 GCA_016756835.1 gamma proteobacterium endosymbiont of Lamellibrachia anaximandri
TGACTGGACGCCGCGCTCGGATGCCTACTTTGCTTCCCCTCTGGCGCAAGGCACGCCGGGTAAGCAGTGCGGCCTCGCGGCTACCGGGGACTACCAGCCTTCGCTTCGCTCTCCATGGCTGGCAGCGCGAGCGCCATCCAGCGCTGTTGCGTAACCTGCAGATCCCCCACGAAAGCGGCGCTGCGGTCTCTCTCATCGAGCGTCAGGTGGAGAGCCTGCGGGAACAGGTGCATCACTACAAGTCGCATCTGGAGGAGTTGGTGGACGTGGCCAGGGAGAACGAGGCGCTGCAGGAACGTATGCATCGCCTCACTCTGGCACTCATCGACGCCGCCTCTTTCGATGAAGTCATGAATGCCCTGGAAGATGAACTGCACGATGACTTCAAGGCAGACGCCGTGGAACTGAGGCTCTTCTCCAGCAATCACCTCGAAGACCATCTGCTCGACGACAAACCTGAACACATCGCCACCTTCGAGCAGTTTTTCTCCGACAGCGTACCTGTCTGCGGTCCCCTGCAACCCGCCCAGCTCAATTTCATCTTCGGCACTGAAGGGGATGAGATCGCCTCCACTGCGCTGATTCCACTAAAAAATGATGGGGTACTGGGTCTGCTCGCCATCGGCAGCCGGGATCCCAAGCGGTTCGCAGCCCACCAGGGCACACAGTTCCTGATGCGGCTCGGAGAAGTCATTGGCCGCACCCTGCAGGCAGTCTCGCTGCCTGGTATCTAACCCGCAATAAAACAGGGTGTAGGATGTGGTGAAGTATGAACCGCATCAATCGCGACAGGTTACAGAATGTCTCACATGCCACCACCCGACGATCCGCAGGAGTGGGTAGAGCGTTTTCTCGGCCATCTGCGCCTTGAACGCCGCCTCTCCCCCCACACCCTTGAGAGCTACGCACGGGATCTCAACCAAGCCACCCACTGGCTGGAAACAGAAAAGATCACTGCCTGGCAACAGCTTGACCAACACCAGGTCAGAAGTTATATCGCCCGACGCCACCGTCAGGGGCTAGACCCAAAGAGCCTGCAGCGGGAGCTCTCCAGCCTGCGCAGTCTGTTTCGTTACCTGTTACGGGAAGGTGTTGCCGCGGCCAATCCAGCATTGGGTGTCCGCGCCCCCAAGGTTCGGCGCAAACTGCCGGTCACCCTTGATGCGGACCAGATTTACCATCTACTCGATATCCGGGACGACGACCCCGTTGCCATCCGGGATCTGACAATCATGGAACTCTTCTACTCCTCCGGCCTGCGTCTGGCAGAGCTGATCAGCCTCAACCTCGGCGATATAGATATTTCCGACGCCATGGTGGAGGTCACCGGCAAGGGCGCCAAGACCCGTCGGGTTCCCGTCGGGCGCAAGGCGCTGGAGGCGCTCGACCGTTGGCTCAGTGTGCGATGCCAACTTGCCGGGGCCGGGGAGAACGCACTGTTTGTCGGGGTACGAGGCAAACGCATCAGCCGCTCCACCATCCAGCAGCGCTTGCGGCACTGGTCCATCGAGCAGGGGGTACCCAGAAACGTCCACCCCCACCTGCTGCGCCACTCCTTCGCCAGCCACCTGCTGGAATCCTCCGGCGACCTGCGGGCAGTACAGGAGCTGCTGGGCCACGCCGACATCAGCACCACCCAAATCTACACCCATCTCGACTTCCAGCACCTTGCGGAGGTCTATGACAAAGCCCATCCCCGCGCCCGCAAGAAATAACAATCTCAATCATCAATTTCTAACAACGCCTCCGCTCAGGTACAATCGCCCCTTTGTAGTCATAGTGCGGATCTCCGTAACAATGTTTAAAGGCACGACAATCCTCTCAGTGCGCCGTAACGGCAAGGTGGTGATCGGCGGAGACGGCCAGGTCTCCCTCGGCAACACAGTGATGAAAGGCAACGCCCGCAAGGTGCGCCGCCTCTACAAAGGCGGCGTGATTGCCGGCTTTGCAGGCGCCACTGCAGACGCGTTCACCCTCTTTGAGCGCTTCGAGGGCAAGCTGGAAAAACATCATGGAAACCTGACCCGGGCGGCCGTTGAACTGGCAAAAGACTGGCGCACCGAACGCTCCCTGCGACGTCTGGAAGCACTGCTTTGTGTCGCTGACGCCAAGGCATCCCTGATCATCTCCGGCACCGGCGATGTAATCGAGCCGGAAAACAGTCTTATGGCGATCGGCTCCGGCGGCGCTTTTGCGCAGGCCGCTGCCCGTGCCCTGCTGGAGAATACCGAGCTGGGCGCGGCAGAGGTGGTCAACAAAGGCCTCTCCATCGCGGCAGATATCTGCATCTATACCAACCACAACATCGTTCTTGAAGAACTCGACTGCGAGCAATAACCGTTATCATGTCGGAAATCACTCCCCAGCAGATCGTCGCTGAACTCAACAAACACATCATTGGTCAGGCGGATGCCAAACGGGCCGTGGCCATTGCCCTGCGTAACCGCTGGCGGCGATCACAGGTGCCTGAGGATCTGCGTAACGAAATCACCCCTAAAAACATCCTCATGATCGGCCCCACCGGCGTCGGCAAGACCGAGATTGCCCGCCGCCTGGCCAAACTGGCAAACGCCCCATTCATGAAGGTCGAGGCGACAAAATTCACTGAAGTTGGCTACGTTGGACGCGAAGTCGACTCCATCATTCGCGATCTTGCCGATTCCGCCGTAAAAATGGTACGCGAAACCGAGATGGAAAAAGAGGCGGACGCCGCCCACCATGCCGCAGAAGAGCGCATTCTCGACACCCTGCTGCCCGCTCCCAAGTCGAGTGACTGGGGTGATGACAGCGGCTCCGACAGCGGCATCTCCAGCGCCACCCGTGAAAAATTCCGGGAGAAGATCCGCAGCGGCGAAATGGATGACAAGGAGATAGAGATCGAGGTCAGCGCCTCGCCCATGGGGGTTGAGATCATGGCTCCACCCGGCATGGAGGAGATGACCAATCAGCTGCAGGGCATGTTCTCCAACATGGGTTCCGGCCGCACCCGGCGGCGCAAACTGCGCATCAAGGACGCTTTCAAGATATTGCAGGACGAAGAGGCGCAGAAGCGGATCAACGAAGAGGATCTCAAACTGCGCGCCCTCGACATGGTGGAACAACAGGGCATAGTCTTTCTCGATGAACTGGACAAGGTGGCAAGCCGCTCCGACCATGGTGGCGCCGATGTCTCCCGTGAAGGGGTGCAACGCGACCTGCTGCCACTGGTGGAGGGATGCACCGTCTCCACCAAGCACGGCATGGTGAAGACCGACCACATCCTCTTTATCGCCTCTGGCGCCTTCCACCTCTCCAAGCCCTCCGACCTGATCCCGGAACTGCAGGGCCGCCTGCCGATCCGTGTGGAGTTGGGAGCACTGAGTACCGAAGACTTCACCCGCATACTGACCGAACCGGACGCCTCACTGACCGAGCAATACCAGGCACTGATGGCCACCGAGCAGGTAAAGCTGGAATTTACCCAGGATGGCATTCAACGCATCGCCGAGACCGCATGGCAGGTCAATGAGCGCACCGAGAACATCGGCGCAAGACGTCTGCACACGGTAATGGAGCGCCTGCTGGAGACAGTCTCCTTCGAAGCGACAGAGCATACAGGCGAAAGCTTTACCGTCGACGCCACCTATGTAGATGAACACCTGGCAGAGCTTGCGGCCGACGAGGACCTGAGCCAGTACATTCTTTAATTGGGTTAGCGCGAAATTTCAGCAACTGGCATCGACCTATGACCAATGAGACTTTACTACCCGTAGGAGCGGCGCCTCGCCGCGAAATCCACAGCACAATCGCGGCGAGGCGCCGCTCCTACGTTCTGGCTGAACATTCGTGCTAATTAACACCAACCCGCTTTGCTGCCGGGTTTCTGCCACTGTGCAAGTGCTTAAAATTGCATCTTTAAATCAAGTTTAGAGAGAGAAGAGAGATGTCCCACCCCAATCCCACCGAGATCCATCTGCATCGTCAGTCCAAGGTTCTTGAGATCGCCTTCGACGACGGCAACAAATTTGCCTTTCCGGCAGAGTATCTGCGAGTCTTCTCCCCCTCCGCCGAAGTACAGGGTCACGGCCCGGGCCAGGAAGTATTGCAGACCGGCAAGGAAGAGGTGAACATTCTCCATATCGATCCTGTGGGAAATTACGCCGTCTGCCTCCATTTCGACGACGAACACAACACCGGCATCTACTCCTGGGAGACCCTCTACAAACTGGGGGCCAACCAAAATGCCAACTGGAAGGGTTACCTGGCACGGCTCGAAGCCGCCGGATATCAACGTAAAGAGCTGGCAAACTAAGGAAGCTCTGATTAATTGTCATTTCGAACGCAGTGAGAAATCTCATACCCCGAAACCTGGTTATACGCCTTGTAGTTTGAGATCTCTCCCTACGGTCGAGATGACAGTGACCCAATTAATCAGTGCTTCCCTAAGATGAACTACAACGCAGGAAGTGGTGAAGCATGAACCACATCCTACGCAACGGGCAAACGAAACATGAGTGACGACAAGACCACGCATTTCGGCTATGAACAGGTTAACGTCGAAGAGAAGGCGGGGCGGGTGCGCGCCGTCTTCGATTCGGTCGCCAACAAATATGACCTGATGAACGACCTGATGTCGTTCGGGGTTCACCGCCTGTGGAAGCGCCACACGATAGAGATCTCCGGTGTACGCCGAGGCCAGCGGGTGCTTGATCTCGCCGCCGGCACCGGCGACCTCTCCGCCCGCTTCAGCGGCCTGGTGGGACCTGATGGACAGGTGGTCTTTACCGACATCAATGCCGCCATGCTGGAACAGGGCCGTGAACGCATGCTGGACGAAGGGCGTGTCGGCAACCTGCAATACGCCCAGGTCGATGCCCAATATCTGCCATTTCCCGATAACACTTTCGACTGCGTTACCATCGCTTTCGGACTGCGCAACGTCACCGACAAACAGAAGGCGCTGGACGCCATCTTCCGCGTTGTCCGCCCCGGCGGTCGCATGCTGGTGCTTGAGTTCTCCAAGCCGACCATCAAGCCGCTGGAGAAGATCTACGACTTCTACTCCTTCTCCCTGCTGCCCAAGATCGGCAAGCTGGTAACCAACGACGAGGATAGCTACCGCTATCTGGCGGAGTCGATTCGCATGCACCCCGACCAGGAGACCCTGAAAGGGATGATGGAACATGCCGGTTTCGAGCGTTGCGACTACTTCAACGAAACCGGTGGCGTGGTGGCGATCCATCGGGGTTATAAACTTTGATCGAACATGACTGTTAGCGCGGCTGCCTTCGCCACCCTTGAACAGCTGATCAACCAGGCCATCCGGCTCGACCCGGAGGCGCCGGCGCGCCTGGCGCCCATGTATGGACGGGTCATCCGGCTCGACCTGCTGGGATTTGGCCTATCGCTCTACCTGATCCCGGAGCCCGGTGGCATACAACTGCTGAGTGACTTCGAGGGAGAACCTGACTGCGCCCTGCGCGGCACCCCCCTCGATCTGGCCGCCATGCGCGGTAAGCGTAAAAGCGCCGACCAGCTCTTCAGCGGTGCAGTGGAGATCGAGGGCGATTCTGCCCTGGCCCACCGTTTCGGCGACTTCCTCTCAGCACTCGATATCGACTGGGAGGAGCAGCTATCCCGCCTCACCGGCGATCTCATCGCCCATGAAGTGGGCAATGCCACCCGCAGTTTGTTTGGCTGGGGGAAGAAGTTGCGCCGAACCTCAGGACAGAACCTGCAGGAGTATCTGCAAGAGGAGCTGCGCCTGCTGCCCAGCCGCTACGAAATCGAGCCGTTCCTGGCAGGCGTCGACGCCCTGCGCGATGATGTGGAACGCCTGGCAGCCAGACTGCAGCGCCTGCGCGACAAGGCGGCTTCATGATCCGCCCCTCCCAGGCGCTCCGGCTTGCACATATCAACCTGGTGCTGTTGCGTCATGGTCTCGACGAGGTGGTGCTGGCCACCCACCTTTTTCGCCCGCTCCGCTTCCTCATCTATCTATCGCCCTGGTACTGGCTTCGGCGCGATCGAGGCACCTATCCCGAGCGCATCAGACGCACACTGGAGGATCTCGGCCCCATCTTCATCAAGTTCGGGCAGATACTCTCCACCCGGCGTGACCTGCTACCGGACGATCTTGCCAATGAGTTGGCAAAATTGCAGGATCGCGTGCCGCCATTTCCCGGAGACCAGGCCCGGGCCATCATCGAGAAGGCTTACGGCCAGCCCGTTGGCGAACTGCTCGACGTCTTCGATGAACAACCACTCGCCTCCGCCTCCGTCGCCCAGGTCCATACTGCGCAGCTGAAAAACGGCACGCCAGTGGTGGTGAAGGTGCTGCGTCCCGGGATCGAGAAGATCATCCGCCGCGACGTGGACCTGCTCTTCACCATCGCCCGCCTGGCGGAGAAATACTGGAAAGAGGGGCATCGCCTGCGACCGGTGGAAGTAATCGCGGAGTATGAGAAGACCATCTTCGATGAACTCGACCTGATGCGTGAGGCCGCCAACGCCTCCCAGCTCCGGCGCAATTTTCTCGACAGCAAGGTGCTCTACGTGCCCGAGATCTACTGGGATCTCGCACGTCAGAATGTACTGGTCATGGAACGCATCCACGGCACACCAGTGGGTGACGTGGAGGAACTTCGGCGTCAGGGCATCAGCATGAAACTGCTGGGAGAGCGCGGGGTCGAGATCTTTTTTACCCAGGTTTTCCAGTACAACTTTTTTCATGCCGACATGCATCCCGGCAACATCTTCGTAGAACCCAACGGCCGCTATATCGCTGTCGATTTCGGCATTATGGGGACCCTCACCGAAGCCGACAAACGCTACCTTGCCGAGAACCTGCTGGCCTTCTTCAATCGCGACTACAAACGCGTTGCCGAACTACACGTTCAATCCGGCTGGGTGCCGAAAACCACCCGGGTCGAAGAGTTCGAGGCGGCAATTCGCACCGTCTGCGAACCGATCTTCGAGAAACCCCTGAGCGAGATCTCTTTTGGCCACTTCCTGCTGCGTCTGTTTCAGACCGCGCGCCGCTTCGACATGGAGGTGCAACCCCAGCTGGTGCTGCTGCAAAAGACCCTGCTCAATATCGAAGGTCTTGGGCGCATGCTCTACCCGCAGCTCGACCTGTGGACCACCGCCAAACCCTTTCTCGAACGCTGGATGAGCGAGCAGATCGGCCACCGTGCGCTGCTGCGCAAGATGAAAGAGAACCTGCCGTTAATCGTCGAGCATCTGCCCGACCTGCCGGTACAGATCAACAAAATCGTGGAAGATGCCGCCGCCGGCCGCCTGGAAATAAAATGGAAATCGGATGAACTGGTGCAGATGCAGCAGGTACTGCGACACAACCATCGCAGCACTCTCTCCGTGATCTCAGGCAGCGCCATGTTGCTCAGCGGCTCACTGCTGCTGGTATTCGGCAGCGGCGCACTCATTCCCGCCACGGCAACCCTGCTTATCGGCAGCGGCCTGGGCATCGGCGGCGGCCTGGTCATTCTTCGAGGCTTTCTTGCTGCCTCGGAATAGATAAGGCAGCAAAGGTGAGATTGAGCCAGACATGCAATCAGCCGCAATCCCTCTTTGTAGGGACAATACCCCAGATTACCCGTAGAATTAGTTCCCGCCCTATCATCTTACGCAGGCCACAGTAGACACAATGAAGTTTATCGACCTCCAAACTCAATACCGGTTGATCGAAAAAGAGGTCAACCAGCGGATCCAAAATGTTCTTGAACATGGTCAATACATCATGGGACCTGAGGTCAGAGAACTTGAGGAGAAGTTAGCGGAGTTTGTGGGCGTAACCCATTGCATTGGGGTCTCCAGCGGGACCGATGCCCTGCTGATGGCATTGATGGCGCTGGATATCGGACCGGACGATGAGGTCATCACAACGCCTTTCACCTTCATTGCCACCGGTGAAACCATCGCCCTGCTAGGTGCCAAACCGGTCTTCGTCGATATCGACGCCTCAACCTACAATATCGACCCGGCCCTCATTGAGGCCGCCATTACCCCTAACACACGCGCCATCATGCCGGTCAGTCTATACGGGCAGTGTGCCGACATGGATGCCATCAATGCCATTGCCGAACGGCATAACCTGCCGGTAATAGAAGACGGCGCGCAAAGCTTCGGCGCCACCTACAAAAACCGAAGATCATGCGGACTCTCTGCGATCGGCTGCACAAGTTTTTTTCCATCAAAGCCCTTTGGAGCCTATGGTGACGGCGGTGCCTGCTTTACCAATGACGATGATCTGGCAAAAACATTGCGCGAAATACGGGACCATGGACAGGATCGCAGGTACCACCATCCCCGTCTCGGCATCAATGGACGCCTTGACAGCCTCCAAGCGGCAGTCCTGCTTGCCAAGCTGGACCAATTCTACGAAGAGATTGAACTCAGACAAACCATTGGCGACAGATATACAACACTCATCAATGAGCACTGCAGCAATATCATTACCCCGACGATCGCGAACGGGAACACCAGTGTGTATGCGCAATATACCCTGCAGGTAGATCATCGCGAAAAAACCCAGACCATGCTGTCTGATTCAGACATACCAACAGCCGTTCACTATCCAGTACCCCTCAATGAACAACCGGTATTTTCCGGACACGGCAATCCAACAGATACACCTGTCAGCCAGGCGGTTGCTGCGCGCGTGATCAGCCTGCCAATGCATCCTTACCTTGAGGCGGAAGACCAGAAACAGATCGCTCTTGCACTAAAAGAGATAGAGAGCCGATTGGAATAAACAATGATCTATCGGATTTGTTCTATTCTTTTTTCTCTTCTTCTTTGATTGTTAGACCAAGCAGGGCGGCAACAGGCACTTTTTACTGAAACCTATAATGCCAGGCTTAAAAAAAGCATCCATAGTGCTGGTTGTACTCAGCATCATGAACTCGATTGCAGGCTATCTGCGCGAGATCGTTGTCGCGGCATCATTTGGCGCGGGATCTGTTACTGACGCTTTTTTCAGCAGCTACGCATTTGTCATGACTGTCAATGATCTCCTGATCACTGCCGCCCTGACAGCTTCCATCATCCCGTCACTCGGTCACTTTGGCGAACAACTAAAAAAGCAGGGTCAACTCCTCTCCACTGCATTGACTATCGTAATCTCTGCATCCGCCCTTCTCGCACTGCTGCTAAGCACACTCTTCCCTCTGATCATTGCAGAACTCGTCCCTGGACTGGGGGAAGCAGAACTCACCAGTGCAACATTTCATGGCCGCTGGCTAGTCTGGCTACTGCCTGCTTACAGCTTGTATTTTCTCTTCAGTCTCACGCTCAATGCCGGACATCGCTTTATCGCACCTGGACTTGCATGGCTTGGCATCAATGTAATATTCACCATTGTTGTCATTTCAACTGCCGATCAACTGGGAGACAAGTCTCTGCTGGTTGGCGTGATGACCGGACCCATGCTTATGGCAGCACTGCTGGGCATAACCGTTATGCGACGGGTTCCTATAAAGCCCTCCCTTGTCAGTCTTTCTGCAGCGCCCGTTCGGCATGCCTGGAAACTTGCGCGGCCAGTCATTATGTCGTTGGGAGTTGGCAGCAGCCTTGGTCTTCTGATGATCTCCCACCTGGCCGTACGGGGATATGGCTCTTTCAACGGTACCGGCTCCGTCTCGGCCCTGACCTATGCTTTCCGCATCTACGAAGTCCCTTTGACATTGGCAGCCCATGTGGCCGGTACGCTGATATTGCCCATTATGGTCAAATACTACGCTGATAAAGACTGGGACAAGATCGCCCTGCTATCCCGCCAACTCGTTTTCTGGGGCGCCATGCTTTTGATCCCCGCCAGCATGCTGATCTTTTTTGAAGCCGAGATTCTCGTGCGCCTGCTTCTTGAGAGAAAAAACTTTACCCCGGATGATTCAGCATTGACTGCCAGCGCCCTGCGCGGTTTTGCCCCCGCGATTGTTTTTGAAGCCGTCTTTGTCGTTTATTACAGAATATTCTATGCCCTTCACAGACCCCAAATACCCATCATCATCAGCCTGATCTCATTGACCATTCTATTTGCTGCCTTGCAGATCCAAGGCACCAATAGCACGGTGGAAAGTACCTCTCTCACTCTGTCCATCAGCTTCTTTGCCGCCAGTATCGCTGTCTTTTTCTTTATCCATCGTATTGCTGAAGCTGATGTTCTGCCTGACTTCCGTGAGGCCATTTGGCTTTTTCTCACAGGTGCGGGAATTGCATATGTCTGGCATTATCTCTCCACGACCGGCAGTGCGGACTTTCTGTCGGCAATGGTTCGCGGCATTACGCTGCCCTCTCTCTTTTGGGGCATACTGCTCTGGATATTTCCTGAACAGCGGCATCGATTAATGCGTTTTTTTCATTTAAAAAAATCAGCGGCGATCGTCTGAGTGTCAGATATGGAAAGCAACAGGAAAGAGACCCAGCGCATCCTCGATACTTACCAAAAGCGAATCGATAACAAGCTGTTCGACAAGTACAGTCTCTTCTATCCCGGTGAACTCTACATGCTGCAACACAGGGAAGAGGACATTCTGTCGATGTTGCGATCTGCCGGCTGTACCGATTTAAGTGAAAGCCGGATTCTCGAGGTCGGCTGCGGGCGTGGCATACGTCTTGCCGACTGGCTGCGCTGGGGCGCACAACAGGTTAACCTCACAGGTCTGGATCTAATGCCCGCTTTCATAGATTCAGCCAAAGCCTACCTGCCTGCTGCAGAGTTGATTGTGGGTAGCGGTGACGCTATCCCCTATCCTGACAACAGCTTCGATATTGTCGTGCAACAAACGGTTTTCACCTCAATCAATGATAGCGGCCTGCGACAAGCCATTGCCAGTGAAATGATGAGAACTTTAAAACCAGGCGGCCTGATTCTCTGGTACGACTTTCGCTATCCCAACCCGAAAAACAAGGATGTCTGGCCTGTGGGGAAAAAGGAGATCAAGTTACTCTTTGACGGCTGTGACTGCAGAGTAAAATCGGTAACGCTCGCGCCTCCCCTGACAAGACGCGTAGCAAAACTCTCGTTTACACTCTGCCGCCTGCTCGAGCGCATCCCTCTTCTTCGAACCCACTATCTGGCGCTGATTCGGAAACCCTGAAGATGTCTCCGCTCGATACGATTGCTGCAATTATTTTCTGGCTGTTTCTGTTTCTGTTGGTATATGTCTACGCAGGTTACGGCTGGCTACTTGGCGCACTTGTGGCAATTCTGCCTGAAAAAAAACGTATGATGTCCCTTGATGATGAGGTCACTCTACCTTTCATTACCTTGCTGCTGACTGTCTACAATGAAGAGAGCAAGATCGCAGCCAGGCTTGATAATCTGCTGGCACAGGATTATCCATCTGACCGCCTTCAAATCCTAATCGCTTCCGATGGATCAGATGACGGGACTGAATCAATTGTTCAGGCATACGCAGGAAAACACACCTGCATACGACTCATTCAGTCTGGTGGCCGTCTTGGAAAATCCGGCACTCAGAATCTGGCTATTGGCACCATAGCACATGGAATTGTTGTCCTTACCGACGCCGATACCCGCTTCGAAGTGGATTATTTACGCCATATTGGAGAGGCTTTTCTAATACCCGAAGTCGGCTGTGTTACGGCCAATCTGCAGTTCAAGGATGTAGGCGGCGGCGTCTCTCAAAGTCAGGGATACTACTGGTCCTATGAACTCAAACTCCGCAAACTGGAAAGCAGACTGGGTCTACTCGCCGTTTGCAGCGGACAGGCCATGGCCTTCCGAAAAGATTACTTTGTTGAACTGCCCCTTAATGTGGGTGACGACTGCATCATTCCACTCGACACAGTACTGCAGAATGCAAAGACAAAGCATGTCGACAAAGCTATTGCCTATGACATTATGGAGCATGAAAGTCGTCGCGAGTTCCACACACGGGTACGCATGACGCTGAGAAACTGGGTTGGCACCTGGTTGCGTCCAAACCTTCTCAACCCCTTTCGCCATCCAGGATACGCATTCACCCTCTGGTCTCATAAACTGCTTCGGTGGCTTGGTGGTCCAATCCTGTTTGCGCTGCTGATATTAAGCCTCTGGCTGGGTTTGAGAATCGATGCCTATCTCCCTGCCGCTATCGTTGCACTGCTTTTCTGCCTTGCAGGCATGATCGGCTGGCGCCTGGAAGGCAGAGAACATAACATCCCTGTTGTTGGCGCAGTTTTCAGTTTTTTTCTGGCTAACACCGGTTTTTCCATCGGCCTTTGGAAAGCATTCCGCGGCCAGCAGATTGTAGTTTACCAATCCGGGGTTTCTTCACGTCACAAATCCCCCAAACCATCGACACAAAAAAAAGGCTAAATACGCTATAATTCTCTCCTCTATCGTTTCTGTCAGACTATTGGCGCTTTACCGCCAACTGACACAAACAGTCTATTATTCAATAAGATAGCGCATATCATGAAGACAATGATTCTCGGTGGCGACGGCTTTTGCGGCTGGCCTACCTCTCTCCACCTGTCTCAGCAGGGACATGATGTCCTAATTGTCGATAACCTCTCCCGGCGGAAGATCGACGTCGAACTCGAAGTAGACTCCCTGACACCCATTGCCCCCATGTCGACTCGGCTTGCGGCCTGGAATGAGATCAGCGGCAAGACCATTGAGTTCATCGATCTGGATGTCGCCGTAGAATACGACCGGCTGGAACGACTGATCGAAGAGTACAAACCGGACTGCGTGGTGCATTTTGCCGAACAGCGCGCCGCGCCTTATTCGATGAAATCCCCCAAGCACAAACGCTATACGATGGATAACAATCTGGGGGCAACACACAATCTGCTCTGCGCCATCGTCGAGTCGGGACTCGACATTCATGTCGTCCATCTCGGCACCATGGGCGTCTACGGCTACAAAAATCATGGCGCTATGATCCCGGAAGGTTACCTGGACGTAGAGATCCCGCTGCCCGACGGAAAACGCATCGAGACGTCAATTCTACATCCGGCTGACCCCGGCAGTGTCTATCACACGACGAAGACGATGGATCAGCTGGTTTTCTATTTCTACAACAAAAACGATGCTGTCCGCATTACCGACCTGCATCAGGGTGTCGTCTGGGGTACCAATACCGAAGAGACCCGTCTCGACGAACGCCTGATCAACCGTTTTGACTATGACGGCGATTACGGCACCGTGCTCAATCGCTTTTTGATGCAGGCGACCATCAACTATCCATTGACCATCCACGGCACCGGCGGTCAAACCCGCGCCTTTATCCATATTCAGGATACGGTGAAATGCATCGAACTTGCGGTCAACAACCCTCCGGAGAAGGGCCAGCCGGTACAGATTTTCAACCAGCTGACCGAAACCCACAGGGTCCGGGATCTGGCCAAACTGGTCGCTGACATGACCGGGGTGGAGATGCAGAATCTTGACAACCCACGCAAGGAAGCGGCCGAAAATGAACTTGTTGTCGATAACAAGTGTCTGCTCGATCTTGGCCTCAAACCCACCAAGCTGGCCGAAGGCCTGCTGGACGAGGTGATGGAGATCTCGAAAAAATACGCCCACCGTTGCGACAAGAGCAAGATACTCGCCCGTTCACAATGGATTAAAAAATAACCCAACAGGATCGGGGATTTGATCTACGTTCTCGGAGGTCTTGCTCTCGCCATTTGCTATACGGCTGCCGCCCTTGGCATCGCCATCTGGCAGACCGATCTGCAATGGTTTGGCGATATCACACTGGCCTGTCAGGTGACCCTCTCGCAGCTGGATCAATGCAGACTGGACACTATCGCCGTCGGCTGGGAAATCCTCGCTGGACTCTGTCTGGCGGCCCTGATGCTAATCACTACGCTGTTCCTCGCGCAGGGGCGGCAAACCGTTAATCGTTGGGCACTACCTCCCAACACCTTCGAACGTTCCATCCTCTACCGTTTGTTTATTATCGGAGTCCTCTCTCTTCTCTGCGCTCATTTTTTTACCCGTATCACCGGACCTGATCAGCTTGGCCGTCTGGCCATGATCGAACGAGAGGGTGTCTTTACGTCTTTGGAAAACCTATGCTGGCCCATACTGCTCCAGCTGTATGTTACGGATAGATCCAGGATTGGCCGCTATTTTGCGCTGACACTACTGCTTGTAGTCGCTTCATTGGCCTTTTTTCGCGGCACGTTACTCTTAATACTAATTTTCGGCATAGGATTCTACCTACTGGATTTCATCTGGCGCATACTGAACCGACGCAATCACTGGAAACGCTACCGACCAATTCTCACAGAGCGACTTATTATCGGCATTGTTGTTTCGTTGCTTCTGATCCCTGCCGTAATAACTGACTCGGCATCCAGAAAAACCTATATCCTGTCTGGGCAATCAACAATAAATACCTCCTCTGCAGCCAGACAGCCTGCCTCTTCTCTGCAAACGCCTGATCCCAACATCACACAAAAACCCCTTCTTCCCACAGGTTTGAGAGAGCGGCAGATTATGCAGCGAATCATGTCCCCACTCTACCATGCAAGCATGGCCAGGAAGCTTGCTGACACTGTTCCACCACCAACCGCATGGGACGGTCTTGCCAGAAAATTACGTCTATCCAACCAGCCAAATCTTAATGAGCACCTCTATCATGCCATCTATCCCAGCCACCCAGCAGGTCAAACAACAAGCCTGTTTTTTGGAGAAGGGGCCGCATGGTCATCAGCTCCACCTCTCTTTTGGATCGTTTCAGCCGTGCTGTTTCTCTTTCTTCTCGCACTGGCAGGAGAGCGTGTTGGGATTCCTATCGGACTTCTGGTTGGGCTGGCTATTTGGCGTGGTTACACGGGAGGGCTCATCGACATTCTCCCCTCTCTCATGCTGCAAATTATCGCCATCACGCTGATAGCCAAGCCTTGGATGAAGCGCATGGGAGCACTCAGATGAAAGGCCTTCAACGCCACCTGTTACAACTGATGATATTACTGCTGATTGGTCTGACCTTACTCCAGTCAACCTGGGTTTATCTACAGATAGACGGCGCACATCGTCTACGGGTGACGTACCATCAGCACCTACCCCCTAACTGCTTTCCTTTAGAAATCCAAAGACGACTACAGCAACACCTGATCAAAGACGTCCCAGGCATAACCTCAAACCAAATCGTCATCTCAAGTTTTGCAGATAAGCTCCATCTATCGCTACCAGAGATTTCAAAACCAAGGGACTTCTATGTGAACCTGGAAAACACCCTGAATGAACAGATAAAATGTCTTTCTAACGAGATGTTTTCGCTGGAAGAGACGAACATACGCCAGTATGGTTTCAGGCTAAATAAAGTCGAGTCCATCCAGGTCAATTCGCCCCGTACATTGGATTACGTCAGCATACTGATCAACATCATTTTCTGTCTCTTTCTTGCCCGGCCATTTCTCAAGAAAAAAGCTCAACCCCTAAAATAACATTCCCGAAAATGTTTGTTTGACTCAAGGTATTCGATCGTGCATCTACGCAATCTCTATCTGGAGAAGCCCCAACTCATGTTGTTTGTTGGAGGCTTGCTCTACTACCTTACCTTTTTCAATTACGGCATTGTTCTGGATGATGAAGGTTTTTTTCTTATGGGAGCCTCATCGATCACCGAGGGATCCTGGCCCATTGCAGATTTCTTCTCCTACCCGCCATTGAGCTATTTTCTGCTGGCGGGCTTTAACCAGCTATTTGGCGAAGGCGTACTGACAGAACGGATTTTTCTTGTATCAATACTGCTGTTGAATGCACAGCTGTTGCTCTATATCTCCAGGTCTGCCCTGCCTGCACTCTGGGCACCACTACCCGTAATTCTCTACACCCTTGCTCCTGGCCCCTGGTACAAGGTAATCTTTATCGCCTCAATCATCTGGGTACTGGCTAGCCTGCTCTACTATCTGAAACAACCCAACAGTAAACGTGCGGCTCTGATTGGCGTTTTGATTGGAGTCGCGTTTATATCGCGCCATCAGGCTGGAATCATCACCCTCATACTTGGCGTTGGCACTCTTCTCAGTCAGGCCATCGGCAATGAACTTGATCGAACCACCCACAATAGGCGGGAGATCTGGATTACATTCGGCAAACAGCTATTCTCCATGCTTTCACTGCTTGTCATCATATTGAGCCTTATGGCTCTGGCGTATGTTATTGCCGGCAAATGGGAGACACTCATCAACAATATAGACCTCTACTACTGGCAAAATCATGGCAGAGAGGTAATGGGAAAGCAGGGGATTATTTCACAATTCAATCCATTTTCACTTTTTACCAGACCGCAAGCAGAACAGTGGTTTTACGCACTCGGTGTTGCTGGTGCATTTACTCTTTTTCTAATTCATCTACACAAGTTTTTTCTCTCGAACACAAACCGGGTAAAAAACCAGCTCAGGCTTATCATTGCGGTAACTGCCATCGGAACCCTGACCTATACCTACCTCTTTGTCTGGAACTCCAGAATGCTCTCCAGCTTTGCTGTAATCTACATTGTCTGGAGCATTATCCTGTCTGACATCCACATAAAATATTTACATTCAGGAAATATCAGGCTTTCGAGATGGGTGCCAATTGCCGGCATCTTCATTGTTAGCCTATTCGCTATCTGGTTCTGCCGTGTTCACATCTACTCAGGAAGCCTGACTGTACGTTTTTTCCCAACGACCGAACTGGATCATCCACTCATGAAGGGGATGCATATCTACAGCAGGCAGCAGGCAGACATCACACGCATGATGGAACTCACCGCTGAGAGCAAGGCCGCCACCCTCATCCCAATGTCGGAAGCAACGACCATGTCCTATCTTTCTGGTCTGAAAAATCCAACCTTCTATCGCCTGTTTACCACCGAATTCGGCGCTCCTGGTGAACCGCAGACCGTACTGCAAGAGATAGAAAACAACTGCATAGACTATTTTATCGCCAGGCGAAAACAATTCATGGCAGGAGGGGAAACGGGTTCAAATTTACGGGTTTACGCTCCCGAGATTCGCACGCATTTAATTAAATCCTATAGCGTCACACCCCTGGGGGAAAGATTTGTCCTACTAAGCCGGATAGCAGAATGTTCGGATAGCATTCATTAGAGCGGAGCAGGATGACTCCAGTCATTTTTCTCTAGATATAATCTCCAATTAAATCATTGCAGAAATTATACGAGATAGAGAAGAGCAGAATAAGCTGTAGTCCGCATGATGAGGTACACTAGCCAGACAGGTGAAGCATACTTCGCACCTCGGCAGGCGTTGCTATCGGACGTCCTAAAGCATCAATGATTTTTCGTATGCGCATTACCAGCATCGCGTTAGTTGCCAAACATGTGCGGTTTTCATCGAACCAGATGTTATCCTCTAGACCAATACGAATACCGTCTGCTGCAACAGCGCCGATAGCGTTCATATTGAGTTGCGCATCTCCAATGCCAGTAACAGACCAGAAAGATTGCTCCGGCAGTTCGGAAACAATCAACCCCAAATGCAGTAATTTTGCTTGGGCTGCCGCTATATTTCCCAGTAAAATATTGAAATAATATGGCGGCTCAATTAATTCTTTGCGGATTAAATAGTGGGCGAAATTTACCATACCCAAGTCAAAGATTTCCATTTCTGGCTTAATGCCCATGTCTTGCATTGTTTCTGCCAAGCGCATAATCATGTTTGGACTGTTGACACTGGCTTCCCTGTTAAAATTAACAGAACTCAATGTCAAACTTCCCATATCAGGTTTCGCAATACCGGTTAAATTTAGTACCTCAGATCGTTTTTCAAATTCATTAAAATTTCTTCCACTCGTAGTGGCAACGATAACCAGATCAGGATGCTTTTCACGAATGGCAGGAATTATCTTTTCATAATAGGAATGCTTATAGGTAGGCAAACCTTCCTCGTTCCGTGCGTGCAAATGCACCATACTTACACCCAAAGGCACACATTCCAGAACATCTCTTACTATTTCATCCGGGTCTATCGGCACATGCGGCGTTTGCGATTTTATTGGAATCATGCCCGTTGGAGCCAGGTTGATAATCAATTTGTTCAATTCAGTCAGACCCTTTATTGATAATTGCTGCCGGCACACCGACAACCGTGGAAAAATCAGGAACATCTTTTGTTACTACTGAGCCTGCCCCCACTACCGCCCCTTCACCAACAGTACGTCCCAGCATAATTGTGGCGCCGGCACCGATAAAAGCGCCTTTCTTTAAGTGGACACCACTACCAACTATCACTCCTGGCCCAATAAAGACATGGTCTTCAACAATAGCGTCATGACTGATAATGGCGCCTAATCTGGCCGATACAAAGTTACCAATTATAGTGCCACTACCGACCAGGCACCCTTGAGGTAATATAATACTTTCACCCACTTGCACATAATTCAAATCGACATCCGGATGAATCAGGCTCGCAAATTGACACCCATGGTTTTGTAAAAGCTTCGCAACTTTCTCACTTCTCGACCAGTGCCCGCAGACATTATTAAATACAAAACAACCTTCTGAAATCGATTTTTCCAACATATCCCGACCGCCCAGCACAGGCACTTCGAAGTAGGAGGCCCCCTGCTTTTCAGGAGTGTCATCAAGAAAACCCAGCAGATCCCATCTCGCCTCTTTTTGATTGATTGCATCAATTAATTTAATTAAATCAAAATAGGATGCACCGAAGATAATGAGTTTCTTCATCGTCCGCGCCTAGTGTTTTTGGCATCTCGAAATCCCCAGATATAATGGGACGCATCCGGGCCAGCATGAACCAACAGATCCAGAATGCTTACATTATGGCTGAACGGTGGATGCAATTGTTGGTACTCTGGATAATCAGAGTAATCTTTGAAAACCAGCTTAATTCCTGCCTCATCAAACAAGGAAGGCTCGATATAGTTTTTTGCAGTAGGACCAGAGAGATAATGAGTGATTCCTGTTGCCTTGCATATTGCGATCAACCGTTCTGTTTTTATTCCGGTGACATTTAAGCTGCCTGCATTTATAAAGTCCGTTCTAATACCCAGATATTGTTGCGCAATTATTTTGATAACATGCTGATTCACTTGAGATAGATTATCCCACTCCTCTCCTAAAAATATTTCATTTATAAGGGCTTCCGCATAGTGAAAAAACGGAGCTTTTCCATAGTGATGCTTGAGGCTTTTATAGTGTTCTTTTTGCCAACGATACTGGTTTATTTCGACATCCTGAATGAGGCGACTTCGTTTTGCACCAACAGGCACAGTCAACCATAGCGGCCCCCGTTTCGTTTTTATTAAGTTACGATTACGCCAATTCCGAGTAGTGAACTGCACATCGTCCATAAAAACAAACAGATCCACATCATGGACCATGTCAAAATATCCTTTCCATGGAAAGTAACTGGATTGGATAATTGCACCTATTTTACTCATACTCCGATCTTTATCATCCGTTCAAGGCACTTCGATATTTCATATGAATCCTGAATGGAATCTAAGCCTGCCATATAGCTATTCACACTGTCAGCCGTTACGGACATCTCAAGATTTCCATTGGTTGGCAGCAACACTCGCATAGTTTTGAATAACTGCCTCCATTCATTTTAACTTACAACGCTTTAAATCAAATATTTCGCCTTTTTTATATTCAAGAATTTCTACATCTTTTTGGTAGTGTTCGCGCATAAAAATAACCAAGTGCTCCATTCTTTCCTCTGACCCTGAAATAAGAACATCGTCGTTTGTGCAAATTGAATACTCAAAATTATTGACGCCATACTTTTTAAGTGCATCCTGAACATACGGCATTTTTGATGCCCAGCCAATGCTAATCATCTTTATTGAGGATAGATCCTTCGCGCTCCCAAAAGGCAATACCAGTGACGTATAGCTAGGAAGTCCTGCCAAAAAAACGTAGACATGTTGGTCATCAACAAAATCATAATCCTGAATATAGCGCTCCAGGTTATGCGACTTAATATAATTTCCCACATAGCCAAAAATTACCATCACCATTGAAAGCACGATAAATAGTCCTCGCGCAGCCTTGTTTATCAGCACCCCTTTTTCTTCAGAATAATAGTCCTTTAATACAAATATCATGCCTCCCATCAATATATACATGCCGAGATATACGCGAAATGGAGGGATCTTTATAACAAATGATATTATTAAAAATATCAGCGCAAAAGCGCTTAACAAATAGATTGAGTGATTGAAAAGGCGGCCACCAGAAAACACCATGGCTAACACAAGCAAATAGATAATATATTTATAATATTGATCATGTAATCGGTACAACCCGGCAACGACCTCTTTTACATTCTCTGTTAAATTCTCCTTCTTTGAAACTATCGGAAAAAATATTTTGTTATTTTTTTCAATACTGGCAAGAGAAAAAACCCCCTCGTTTGCAAACATCCAACTACGAAACATCAGGAAATCATTCAGGCTCCAATGATCACCTGTGGCAGACGATAAGGCTGAATCAATCTTTTCTCTCTCTCCTTCTCGCAAGGTGCTAATCGCATTATCCTGCATTCCTGAACGTAATTTGTTTATTTTCAATGCTACATTATGCCCTGGACTTTTCGCATAGTAATCTTTGTTTGCCAGCACACCGGCATAGACAATGGCACTCAGAAGCAGTACTGAAACAATCATACTGAGTAATATTCTATTATCTGTACTTCCAACATATCTCCTGAAAGTTATCGGAGGAATCAGGAACATTCCAAAAGCCATTACCAGCAATGCTGAATTTATTCTTATCAAGCTTGCAATAAATATTGAAACAACGAAATAAACCAACCCTAAGTAACACCACTTCCGATTACCAGAGGTATAAGCCAATAGATAGGCAAGTACCAAAAGACCACTTGATGCGAGAAATACGGCTGTTACTGTAAATTGAGGCTGGTAAAAAAGTATGGGAAAAAAAGCAAGGGAGAAAAAGAAAAGCACCAGTTTGATCTGATAGCTGTGATATCGACCCTGACTAACAACCATAAACACGATCATTGCAATCGTATTAAGCACCGTAAAAAGCAGATCATACCAATGGATTGTCGGATAGTGGCTGTACAACCACTTTAATACTACTCCATAAAGATAATTGATGAATAACAGATACTCGTTGGGTTCATGATCGTAAGCAAAGTAGTTCCCACTCGCGTTGAGCCTCATCGAGATATCATCATTTGTCATATAGTACGGGGTAAACAAATAGTAACTGACAAATAAAACGACCGATGCCGTTAGCAGTGCGAATATTGTCCGGTATATCAGATCTTTCCTTTGGTTAATCTGTCCCTGTAACATCATGACCCTTATCGATAAATAGTTTTGATCCAAACATCAAGACCTACAATGATGGCCCTTGTCAGGCCTGGCCGTTAACAGCATGCTGATGACAACTGCCCATGCTTGACACATAATTCACCTCGATTGAAACCAATGTATGCTAGCAGACACTAATCCTTTAGTCGCCACACCCAAATTTTTCCAAAGGCCGTAACACTGTGAATTCTGAACAACGACTGCTCGTCCTCGGCGCCGGCCGCTACCAGCTTCGTCTAATCAAACAAGCTGAAAAGCGAGGTATCCGCACCGTCATATCGGACTATCTTACTGACTCACCGGGTCGTGTATTCTGCAGCTACCAGACCATGACCGATATGATGGATATCGATGCCAACATCGCCCTGGGACGCGAGTACGAAGTCGCCGGGGTCATCACTTCAGGCACCGACCAGGCATTGAACACCATGGCAGCAACCGCGGATGCTTTGCAGCTCCCCTGCTACCTCACACCTCAGGCAGCAAACATCTGCACCAACAAACAGGCAATGACTCAAGTGATGGAACGGGCTGGACTGCCGCGTCCCCGCTCACTGATCGTCAACCGAGAGAAGCCCATCCAGGCCAAGGCCATGCACCTTCACTACCCGGTGGTCATCAAACCAACCGATGCCCAGGGCCAGCGCGGCACCAGCGTCATAGAGACACCGGACAGGTTCAGCAGCGCGATCGAGGCGGCCCTCGACGCCTCTCGTAGCGGCAACGCCATTATCGAAGAGTTCATCATCGGTCCTGAGATCACGGTCTGCGCCTGGCTTCACAATGGGGATGCGACCCTTCTGACGGTAACGGACCGGGTGACCTATAATGCTCCACCGGCGGTGGGTGTCTGCTTTCAGCACATATTTCCCAGCCGCCATGCGGCCCAGCTGACCGGGGAGATACGCACATTGATGGCCGACTTGGGCGCAGCCTACGGTGTCAGCCATGGCCCCCTATATGTGCAGATGATCGTCGGCCATGACCAACTCTATTTCGTCGAGGGAAGCTGCCGGGTAGGGGGTGGTCACGAGGACAGCCTGATCCCGCTCGTCACCGGCATCAACATTACTGATCTCCTCATCGACCTGGCACTGACTGGCAGGGCCGCACCCCTTGATTACAGTTTTGACCCGAAAAAGGTGAAGTGTCACGCCTTGGTCAACTTCATCCTCGCCCGACCAGGCAGCATTACAGCCCAGTCACTACCCAACCCCGATACTACCGAGGGACTGGCGGAGAACGGCTACTACTATCGGAAAGGATACGAGCAAGGAAAAATCGTCAACGCCCTCGGCCGGATCGGTTATTTTATCTGCACGGCCCCCGGCCGGGAGACGCTGATGCAGCGGGCCAGAACCCTCTACGATAACCACCATGTCAACGACGATACCGGCAATGAAATGATCTTCTGGCCGGACGACCCGCACATGATTGGTCGCTAACTTTCAACGCCATGAAAATGGCTGATGGTATCGCTCCTCAAGCCCAGGCGAAGGGTTTCGACGCCGATGACCGTCTCTGGCGAGATGTTTCCCAAGTTTACATTTGCACCAAACTTCTCTACAAACCACGCCTGTTGATCTTTCAACGGCGCTTCCCAAAGTATGTCATCCGGTGAAATATCCAGGGTCAGCTCATCCACAAGACCGGTGCGAATCTCCTTCGACTGGCGGTAGAGTCCCACGGTACCCGACTCCCGACCCTCGGCAATCACCTTCCAGGCCCCGGCTCCCAGCTCCTCTTTCATTGCCTTAACCCAAAGCCTCGGCGCCACAACCGTCAGGTCATCCTTACTGCCGAATTCAGACAGAACGATAAAACGCTCGGCAATGCTGTTGATTGCATCCAGCTTCTCCTGATGCTCGATATCAATCGAACCATCTGAGACCTCGATCATTTTTATGCCAAGGACCTCGGCACGGTCAAGCAACTCGGCAACCTTGTCCTGCAGGACAGCCAGCTCGAACAGCGTCCCCCCGAGGCAGACAGGAATACCCCAGCGGGTATAGAGGGCCACCTTCTCCTTCAGGCCAGGAGTGATAACGGAGGTGCCCCAACCCAGCTTTACATAGTCGATATAGTCAACGCAGCCATCAAGGGTATTCTCCACCTGTGGCAAAGAGAGGCCACTGTCCAACACCATGGTAATGCCGGTATTTCTGGGTTTGGCCGATCGCTTCGGCAAATTAAACAGATCTCTCATTCGCCACTCTCCATCAAAGCAGCCGCAGCCGCATCCAGTGCTGCCAAACTGCAGCGCTTCTCCTGCCGGGCAATCCAGCCACTGAACTGTTCGGATCGCGCCCCGCACTCCGCGATCATCTCCTTGAGCTGTGTATTTCCGGCACCGCCGACAGTCTGTCGTGAAGCGACGATACTCTCCGGCTTGATCAGCTCGCTGAGGCTCTTGTCATCCATATTCAGCATTTTACCGGTGACGGCCATAGCCGCCTTATCAAGAACCTCTGCAGTCAGATCCGAGCCCGGCAGACCCGCCTCAATCATGCTACGCACTGCCGCGCCCACAACATTGTGTGCGGTACTATAATCGAGGCGGTATTCCATGACAATAAACTCCGCCACATCCGCCGCATAGGAGAAACCGGCCTTGACCCGTTGCAGAGTTGTTTCGCCATTTATCTCCATGCCTTCAATGACCGCAGACATCAGGTCGATCGCCTCGATACTCTTTTGTAGGCTGCGGGGCAGTTCACCATAGATAAAAATACGGCTGTCGGGGTTGCCGCTGGCAATTTTTCCATAGGCGGCAAAACTCGGCAGTTTACCCAGCAATGAGCTGGCGACACCGCGAATATAGGCCAGGGGATAGGGATTCTTCTTCTGCGGCATGATAACGCTGGCCCGGCAGAGAGAGTCGGGAAGATCAACCATGTTGAATTCCGCCGTATTCCAGATCTGCAGCTCTTCCGCCATGCGGCTGAGGTTGGTCATGATGCTTACCAACAGACCCATCGTCTCAATCGGCGTATCAATCTGCCACATCGCATCCCGCGTGTGGGTCGCGATGCCGGCAAAACCAAGTAGTTCCCGCAGCCTTTCCCTGTTTAGTGGCAACCGAGAGCCATTGACACTACCCGAACCCGCCGGCGACTGGTTGATGTTGCCGAAGGCATGCATTAACCGCTGCTGGTCACGCAACAGGGGATAGAGAAAGGTCATCAGATAATGGCCATAGCTGGTCGGCTGGGCATGATGCAGGTAGGTGAAATCGGGGATGATCGTTGCGGTGTTCTGCCCTGCCTTTGCCGTCATGATCACCGCCAACCGGGCGAGGGCGTAGGCAAGTCTTAACAAACCCTCTCTGACCGAGATCAGATAACCGATATTGACCGCTTCACGGCGGGGGCGGCCGATATGCAGCCATCCGGCAACCTCTCCAATCTCCTTTTTCAGGGCGACATCCTTGCTGTTATAAACATCACCGTACGCTGGGTCGATGGGGAATTTCGCTACTGAAATCGCCTCCAGCACCAGCAAACCTCTGATCAATTCTGCACCAGGCTCCTGGGGAATAATTCCCTGCTCAATGAGCATGATGGCATGGGCAAGATCCGCCTTGTGCAGCCCCGGCAGCAGAATATCCGCATCCTCGCAATCATGCTTGTAGGCGGAGTTGATCAATATATCCTGGGGTGAAGCAGCCAGTCTGCCACCCTCTCCGTAGTAATCCGACATCTTGGTAATCCGTTATCTCTCTGTTGAACCGGCGGGCACCGGATGTTTCTCTGCATGGCAAGCCGCCTGATGCCCGGCAATGCGACCAAAGACAAAAATATCCAGTAGGGAGTTGCCCATCAGACGATCCTTGCCATGCACTCCCCAAGTGGCCTCACCCGCAGCGAACAGGCCACTGACCGTCGTGCGGGTGTTTGCGTCGATACGAATCCCGCCCAGGCTATAATGGGCTAAAGGGTAGACCAGCACAGGCCGCCGGGTAATGTCGTGACCTAACTCGAGCATCTCACGATAGAAGACAGGGAACGACCGCGCTGTATGCCCCGCCCCCTGTTTCTGATCGATTGCCGGCGTATCCAGCCAGACCCCCTTTCGACCATCCTCTGTGGTTACGCATCGCCCTCGCTGACACTCATTGACAATGGCATCACACACTTTGCGGCGAGTGGCCAGCGCATCGACAAAAGGCTTCATCTCGCTGTTCAACAGCTCAGCACCCGCCGTTCGAACCACCTCAGGCACCGGTTTACGCCGCAACGCTTTCGGCAGCACAATGCCGGTGGGGTGGTACTGCATCAGATCAGGATTGACCACCTCGGCACCTGCAGCAGCAGCCAGCTGCAGGCTATCGGGGATCTGTTCGCCGCCAGGCAATTCCAACCCCGCTCGCTTCTCGCTGGGAATCGCCCCACCTGCAGCGATGATGATGGCAGCAGTCCGCAGACTGTATCCCGCACCATCCTGCAAGGTCAGCACATCGACTGCAAAAAATCCTCTCTGGGGTCGAATCGACCGCACTGCGGCATATTCCACCACTCTGACCCCATCCTGCTTCACCATCTCGGCCATCTGCGCCATGATGCGGTTTCCACTGGCGTCACCACAAGAGAGAATCCTCGGCAAGCTCAGGCCACCCGCCCCCTGCAGCCGGTAGCCCGCCCCCTCCCGATCAAACCTGACACCCTGCTGTTCCAGCCAGTCGATGGTGTTGGATGCACTGGAGGTGAGGATCTGCACCAGTTCGGGGGCATTGGCGTTTTCTCCGGCCGCCATGGTATCTGCATAGTGCCGGGAGGTGGAGTCCGCGTCGCTCACCGCCGCCTGTATGCCGCCCTGCGCCCGAGCCGTTTTCGACTCCAGAAATCCGCCACTGGTCAACATTACCACCCGGCCAATCCGCTGACTGGCTTCATGGGCTGCCGCGCAACCGGCCCCGCCTGAGCCGATGATTAACACATCACTAACCAGAGCATTCTCAATATGGCGATTAAAATCCGTTGGCTCAGACAATGCGGTTTAAACCCGTGACAACGCAGGAATCAGGAGGAACCATCATCTGACTCGCCCGCCAAGCCCCTGTTGTAATCCCAGGTAACTTCCCTCACCACATAGATCGGACGCGCTTTGGTCTCATCAAACACCTTGCCTAGGTAGAGCCCGAGTATGCCCAGGTTGGCAAACAGCAGACCGCCAACAAAATAGATGGAGACGATAACGCTGGTCCAGCCCGCCACAGTGACTCCCAAGATAAAGTAGCGGGCCACCAGATAGAGGGCATAGAGCAGAGAGATCATAGCCATGAAAAAGCCGAAGGAGATCGACAGCTTCAGGGGTTTGTTCGACTCGGAGACAATGATGTTCAGGCCCATGCTCAGCAAGCGCCTGAAATTGTAACTGGAGCGCCCCTCCCTACGAGGCGCATGTTCAATATTGATGGAGGTCGCATGAAAACCGAGCCAGCGGATGGTCAACTGCAGGGTACGGGTCTGCTCCCGCATGCCATTGAAAGCCTCGATCACCTTGTGCTGGTAGATACCAAAGTTGGCCACTGCAGGGTCACTGTTGCTGTCGGTAAAGTAGTCCTGAATCTTGCGATAAAGACGTGCCGATAACACCTTGGCTGAGGAATCCTGGCGACTTTCCCGACGACCGAAAACCACCTCATAGCCCTCCATCGCCTTGGCGTAGAGTTTGGAGATCTCTGCTGGCTGATCCTGCAGGTCGCAATCCATCACCACCACCCAGTCACCCCGGGCCAGCGCCAGGCCAGCGCGTATAGCCGCGTGCTGGCCAAAGTTACGCGACAGATCGACCCCGCGGATGCGCGGGTCAGCCTCCGCCAACTGCTGTATGACCTCCCAGGCACCATCGGGGGATGCGTCATTGACGAAGATTATCTCATACTCTTCGTCAATGGCGGCAAGACTTTCAGCCAGCTCGGCACAGAGCGCAGGCAGAATCGTCGCACAACCGTAAACGGGGGAGACTACAGAGAGATGGGGCGATATCTTTGTCATAGAAACCGGGGTTTTCAGCATCCTGTACGGAGCATGAGACAGATGCGAACAATGGTACAATCAAATCCAAACCGCCGCATCTTTGGATACCGATCAACTTCTCACTATAGGGGCTGCCCCTCCTTAACGGACTAAACTCAGCAAGCACTCTGCCCGTCACCCCATCATGAAGCCGATTAAGCTGCCTAAATCCGTCAAGGCCACTGTTTCGATCGCCCTGCTCGCCGGTCTGCTCTACCTGCTCGACTGGCAACGTTTGGCCAGCCTCGACCTCTATGCGCTGCTCTATATTTTTATCGGCATGGTCGGCACTCTCGGCCTCGACCTGTTTCTGGCGCTTCGTTGGCAGTTGCTACTCAAGCAGAAAAACGCCCAAGGACTGCCATTGAGCACAGCCTATCAAGGTTATCTGTTCGGTGCCTTTTTCAACATCTTCATGCCCGGCGCTATCGGCGGCGACCTGATGCGCATCAACCACGCCATGTCGCATACAGGGATCAATCTGAAGACCTCCGGACTGATCATCTTCATGGAGCGACTGTTCGGGGTCGGCGCCTTGCTTAGCCTGTTTGTTTTCGGTCTGCTGATAGGGGGCGCTGACCTGCCCCATATCGATTTCGGCCAGTATCAGATCCATCTGCTGATTGTTACGGTTGCACTACTGAGCCTGATAATCATCTTCGCCTCCCGCAGATTTCGACTGCCCCTGCACGCCGCCATCGCCGCCTTTCTGCTCAGTCTGCTGGCACAGGGCAGCGATGCTTTGCTCTCCTGGCTGATTCTCTCCTACCTGCTCCCGGACACCCCGTTCTTCTGGCTGCTGATCGCCATGCCGATAGCTTTCATCACCACCCTGTTGCCGATCTCCCTGGGGGGGCTTGGGGTCCGGGAAGGCACCCTGGTTGGTGTGCTGGCACTGTTCGGCGTAGATCCCTCCTCCGCCATCCTCTTCTCCTTCATGGTCTATCTCAGCAAGGTGCTGGTCGGTATGATTGGCGGTATCATTCTCAATCTCAGCCGAAGCAGCGAACAAAACCAGTCAAGATGACACAAGTAACCAGTGGACTACGCGCCATCCTCTCCCATGCCCGCGTCTACCAGTGGCTGCAGGATCTGCTGGGCAAAAAGAACCGGCATATCTTTGTTGATCAGTTTATTCGGGCTACGGCAGGCAACCGGCTGCTGGATGTCGGTTGCGGCACAGGAAATCTGCTCAACTATCTACCGGATGATGTGAACTATGTGGGAATGGACCTCTCCAGCGACTACATCACCGCCGCCCGGAACGAACATGGTGAGAAGGGCCATTTTGTCTGCGCCGATGTCGCCGATATGGACTACGAGGCACTGGGCAAACCCGACATAGTCGTTGCCAAAGGGCTGCTGCACCACCTCTCAGACGATGAGGTCCACGACCTGTTTGCCAGCATCGCCTCGGTGGCAAAATCCGAGACCCGCCTCGTCACCCTCGATCCTTGCTACCTCGATGGTGGTAACCCGCTGGCCAATTGGGTCATATCCAGGGACCGGGGCCAGAATGTTCGTAAACCCGAAGCCTATAGGCAACTGGCAATGAAACATTTCCAACAGGTCGATCTTGAAGTCCGTACTGACCTGCTGCGTATCCCTTACAGCCACGCCATTCTGCAGTGCAGTGGACCATTATGAATAACCCCATTCCCTTCAACCGCCCAGCCTGGGCCGGCAACGAAACCGAACTGATCGCCGAAGCCTTTGAAAACGGCTGGGTGGCTGGAGACGGCCCTTTCACCAAGCGAGTCCAGGCGATGCTGGAGCTGCAGTTGATCGATACCGAGAAGGTGCTGCTGACCACCTCCTGCACCCATGCGCTGGAGATCGCCGCGATCCTGCTCGACCTGCAGCCAGGGGACGAGGTAATCGTGCCCTCCTATACCTTCGTCTCCACCGCACTGGCCTTCCTGATGCATGGCGCAATCCCCGTGTTTGCCGACATCCGTCCCGATACCCTGAACATGGACGAGACCAAACTGGAGGCACTGATTACCGACAACACCCGCGCCATTGTGCCGGTCCACTACGCCGGTGTCGGCTGCGAGATGGATGAGATCATGGCCATCGCCAAGGCCCATAACCTGATCGTCATCGAAGACAACGCCCATGGTCTCTACGCCAAATACAAGGGTCGTCATCTGGGCACCATCGGTCACATGGCGACCCAGAGCTTCCACGAGACCAAAAACATCACCTGCGGCGAGGGTGGCGCCTTGATCATCAACGATCCAGTCTATATCGAGCGGGCTGAGATCATCCGCGAGAAAGGCACCAACCGGGCGCGCTTCTTCCGTGGCCAGATCGATAAATACACTTGGGTGGACAGGGGGTCGAGCTATGTCATCTCCGACATTCTGAGCGCCTTCCTCTTCGGCCAGCTCTCCCACGTCGATTCGATTCAGGCCCGCCGCAAGCAGGTCTGGGAAAACTACCGTGAAGGGCTGACCGACTGGGCTACAGACCGGCGGATCGGCATGCCCACCATCCCCGCCCATTGCGAGCAGGCTTACCACATGTTCTACCTGCTGATGCCGTCGCTGGAAGCACGCAGCGCCTTCATCCAGCATCTCAAGGCACAGCAGATCTCCGCCGTTTTCCACTATCTGCCGCTGCACGACTCGGATATGGGACAGGCCGAGGGACGTGCGCCCCTCGGCTGCCCGGTTACCCGGGATGTGGCCGACCGGCTGGTGCGCCTGCCTTTCTATACCGATATGGATGAGGTCACCCAAAAGCGGGTGATAGAGGTAATCAAAACGTTTCAGAACGGCAGGTGATTATCACAAGGGTCGGAGTGACGCAGGCTCCTCAACACTCCATCAATGTGAAACGACTGCCCAGAAGGTTCTGAAGATAATCTGCAGGTCGAGCCACAAGCTGCGCTGCTCCACGTAAGAGACATAGTAGTCAAGCTTGATCGGCATGATCTCGTTGAGGTAGGTCGCCACAGGGTCGTCCGCCCCCTCCAGCATGGCGTTCTCATTGCGAAACTCGATGGACGCAAGATCGGTAATGCCCGGGGGTACCGAGAACACCTTGTCGTGGATCTCTGCCGGGTAGTGGGCCACGTATTCCGGCACTTCAGGACGCGGCCCCACCAGACTCATCTGCCCCATCACCACATTGAAGAGCTGGGGCAGTTCATCCAGCTTCGACTTGCGCAGAAACTGCCCACTGCGGGTAATGCGCGGGTCGGCCCCCACGGTCACCTTCGGTCCCAACTTCTCGGCATCGACTCGCATACTGCGGAATTTCAACAGTGCGAAAGAGACACCACCACGCCCCACCCGTTGCTGGCGGAACAGCACCGGCCCTGGACTATCGAGCCACACCCAAAGTGCGATCACTGCCATCAGCGGCAGCAGCAACAGCAGCCCCGGCAGAGTCAGTAGCAGATCGAAGAGACGCTTGACGATCACCCGCAGGCATCCTGCAGAATGGCCGTTGCCGCGTCGATCACCCGCTGCTGGTCAGCATCGCTCATGGCTGGGAATAGGGGCAGGCTGACACATTCAGCAAAGACCTGTTCAGCAACGGGAAAGTCAGCGGCATCAAGCTGGTAGGTATCGCGCCAATAGGGGTGGCGATGGAGGGGAATAAAGTGGACGCTGGTGCCGATACCCCGCTCGGCCATCAGTTCGATAAAGCTGTCACGGTTGATGGTCAGCTCACCCGTCTGCAGACGCAGCACATAGAGGTGCCAGGCGTGGATATCATCGGGGCGTTTGACGAAAGGCAACCGTACCGGCAGCTCGGCAAGAGCAGCATCGTAACGCTGCGCCATCAGTTCACGCCGCTGACGGAAGGCCTCGGCCCGCTTTAGCTGATGCAGACCCAAAGAGGCGGCGATATCGGTCATGTTGTATTTATAACCAGGCGCAATCACTTCGTAATACCAGGCGGGTTTATCTGAAGTATAACGGTCGAAGACATCCTTGCTGATACCATGCAGGCGCATCACCCGCACCCGCTCGGCGATGGCATCGTCGTCGGTCACCACCATGCCGCCTTCACCGGTGGCTATGGTCTTGGTCACGTAGAAACTATAGACCGTGGCATCCCCCAGGGTGCCGATCCTGCGACCCTTATAGGTCGCCGGCAGGGCGTGGGCTGCATCCTCAACCAGTCTGACGCCATACTGTTCCGCCAGCATCTGCAGTTCATCCATCTCGCAGGCCTGACCGGCAAAGTGAACCGGCATTATCGCCTTCACCTCCGGGTGGTTTTTCAAGGTATCTTCCACCTGATCCACCGAGATATTGAGGGTCTGTGGATCGATATCGACGAACAGCGGATCAGCCCCCAAATAGCGGATCACTTCCGCTGTGGCGGTAAAGGTAAAGGTGGTGGTAATCACCTTATCGCCCGGACCTATGCCGATCGCCTCCAGGGCCAAGTGCAGACCGGCAGTGGCGGAGTTGACCGCGATGGCGTGGCGGGCGCCGACAAAGTCGGCAAAATCGGCTTCGAATTTTTTTGTCTTGGCACCCGTGGTCCACCAGCCGGAACGCAGGGTGTCCACCACCTCCTTTATCTCGTCTTCGCTGACGCTGGGCAGAGCAAAAGGCAGGAAATCGTCTCTGTTCATCCAATCAAAACCTGTTTTTGGGGTGGGCACGAAAAAAGTGGCGTCATCTTATGCAAGCACTGGCTGATTGTCATTTCTGTTCTTAGGTTCGTACTCGGCCGCAAGAAGAAATCTCATCCCTCGATTGCAAGTAAGTGCTCTGTTGCTTGAGATCTCTCCCTGCGATCGAGATGACAGGATTCAGCTTAGGGAGCCTCTGAACAAGTCATGGACCTACAGCTTGCGGCTGAAATGCACTGCTTCTTCGTTGGAAATCTTCGCAATAGCCTGCTATTACGTGCGATTTCCGCCTCAAATCAGCGCATTTCATCTCACAATCTGAACGGCCCGGACTTATTCAGAGGCTCCTTAGCTGAACCAGGGCCGTAACAGCGCAAGCGAATCCTCCACCCCGGTAGCAGGAGTGGGTTCAGGTCTTGGCGCCTCCAACATCGACTCAATCGCAGATTTTAGTGGTTTCGGCCGCCACTCTGCCTGCGTCAATTGCCTGAAAGGAATCCGCTCCGCCACCCAGTCAACCAGCCAACGGCTCTCCGGCCACTCATTTCTGGCCGCCGAGAGCAGTGGTAAACCATTCGCCGCCGCCTCGGTAAAGCTGTTGTAACCCGGCTTGGTGATCATCAGGTCGCAGGATGCCATCAGATCGATGAATGCAATCCCCTCGGGAACGGTAAAAAAATCACCACGTTCGGCCTCAATAATCTCCGGCACCAGCCAGACCAGTCCATCAAGCAGGGGAAGCGCATCCGCAGCAACCGTTCCGCTCACGCCCCCAAACTGCAAAAGACCGATTCGACTCTCCCTGGACAGACCGAGACGCGCGATAATTTCTTCACGATGCGGCTTGCCCCTGATTGCCAAGGGACCTATCGGATGGCTATTGGCCAGCCACGCCATCGGCATCGAGGGCGCAGGCCGCAGAAACAGATCAACCTGCTGATAGGCCCGCTTCATATCCCGCAGGCAATCTTCCAGGGGAATGCTCGCCACTGGACCTTCGTGGAGGATATCAAACCAGGTCAGTGAGCAGAGTCCCACCGCGGGGATGCCCAGTTCCTTTGCCGCAACCAGAGGTAACCAAGGCACATCGGCGAGCAGAAGATCCGGCGCCGCCGACTCCAGCAAGGCCCTTTGCCGCATCAGTCTTTCAGCGGAATCCTGATGGAAAAGCCGATAGGCCTCATGGGTGGCCTGCCAGTCGGCGGTCAATGGATTTTCCATCACCATGCCCACATCACAGGCCTCGGCAAGCAATTCGAAGGGTCCGTCTATTCTGCTGCGGATAAATTCCGTCGGCAAATCACCCTGAATCACCACCTGAAGACCGGGTAGATCGCGGCGCAGTCCGTTGATCACCGGCGCGATCTGTGCGAGATGCCCATAACCGTGGGCGGAGACTGCAACAAAGAGTCTAGACATCTGGATTACACATCCAGCGAGTAGTCATCAACCTTCCCTCTCCCGCAGACGGGCTTGGCTAAGGCCAGCCAGATAGACTGCCGTCAGAACGACATAGAAGCTGCCTTCCCCCCTATCCATCAGGAAGGAGTTAAAGAGACAGCCCACAGCCATAGCCACCACCAGGGCTTGGGAGGGGCCACGGAAGCGTGGATCAACCTGTGCAGAGTGTCGCCAGTGATTGTAGAGCAACAGCAGGAAGAGCAGCAGACCCACCAGCCCCAGCTGCACGGTAATATTCAGATATTCGTTGTGGGGATTGTCGGACAATAGCTCTAACCCCTTTTGTCGAACCAGTTCGGCATACTCGACCGAAAAACTGCCGCTGCCCGTACCGACCAGCAGATGATGACCAATCAGCTCCAGTGAGTTGCCATACATCTCCAAACGATTACCCACCAGCTCACGATCACGGGAATTGTCACTGAACGCGTCCAAACGCTGCAAGGTCAGATCAACCCGGCTACTGAAGTTCTCTGAAAATTGGTAGGAGAGCAGACTGATCAACACAATAACCAGCCCTCCAGCAAGCAAGCCGCGCCAGTTCAGATACTGCACGGCGGCCAACAGGATCAGCACCAGCAGAACCAGTTGGCCGGTGCGCCCACCAACCAGCAGCAGCACATTGATCAGCGCCAGACCAAGCAACAAACCCCAAACCCAGCGCCAACGGCCGCTATCCCGTATAAACCGGTCAAACAGCAGGTAGGCGGTGAAGGCCATAAAGAAATTCTGTGCAATACGCCCTCTGAACACTGTGTTAGGGAACAACTTTGTAGCTTGGGGAATCAGGTCAGCATACATGCCCCAAGAGGCGGCCAGGGTAAGCAGCATCGCCAGCAGAAAGGCGTTGGACGCACGCGCTTGCCAAAGGCGGCTGTCGAGCAGCGAAATCAAAAGGGGGATATAGAGCAGCTTGAGATACTTGCCCGATTTGTCCAACGCCTCATCCATCCCGGCACTGCTGTAGAGTAGCCCCAGAGCAAAAGCCAGCAGCAGAAGGAGCGACCAGCGAGTCAGTGGATTTTCCCGCATCCTCCACCATTTGTTGCTGTATCCGCCGCCCAGCAGCCAGAAAATCAGCAGCAGGCCCATCGCGACTGTGAGCCATGCGGTAGGCATCGGCACACTAAAGGCGGCGAACACCGCCATGCCCCGGGCAGCCAGATCAAACCGCTGCTGCCATTGACGCCAAGTCATCATGATTCGTTCAAACACTCCTGGTAGGGGTCGCGAAATGGACCATGATAGAATCACTCCTCAACAAAGAGAAGCGCCAGACAAGGACATGCGAAAAAACATCATTCCTGCTCGATTCCAGTCCCAGGGCACGGCTCTGATTCATGACACTCTGATGGTGCCCATCGCCTGGACCCTTGCATTCTGGCTGAGGTACAACCTTGGAATTCTGCCGGTTGAATTTTTCGATGAGGGCTTAAAGGCCCTGCTGATCATTCTTCCGGTACAGCTTGGCGCATTTATCGCTTTCGGCCTCTACCGGGGAATCTGGCGTTTTGCCTCTCTGCCGGACCTTCTCAGAATCCTCAAAGCGGTTGCGGTTGGCAGCGCCATCGGTATGGCCCTGCTTTTTGTGATCACACGGGCAGAGGAGATACCCCGCTCTGTTCCCGTCATCTACACCCTTCTACTGTTGCTGCTGCTCAGCGGTCCACGAATGATCTACCGCTGGCTGAAGGACAACCGGCTCTCTCTCTCTTCCGGTCAGCGCGTACTTATCGTTGGCGCCGGAAAGGCGGGGGAGATGCTGGTCAGAGACATTCTGCGCAACCGCCACGACGCCTTTCAGCCCATGGCATTTGCGGACGACAACCCACGACACCAGGGACGGGACATCCACGGCATACCTGTCGCCGGTGGCTGTGATGCCATACCGGCATTAACCGAGCAATACGAAATCGACATCATCATGCTCGCCCTGCCGTCGGCCACATCCTCACAGATGCGCAGGGTGGTCGAGTTTTGTGAACAGGCCCACATACCCTTCCAGGCGGTACCGCAGCTCAACGATCTGATGTCCGGCAATGTGCGGATCAACGACCTCCGAGAGGTCTCCATCGAGGATCTGCTGGGACGCGAACCGGTCTTGCTGGACTGGCCCGCCATCGATCAGGCCCTGTCGAACAAAACCGTGTTGATCACCGGCGGCGGCGGATCAATCGGCTCGGAACTCTGCCGTCAACTGGCCCGGCTAAAACCTACTCGGCTGGTGATCCTGGAGCAGAGTGAATTCAATCTCTACTCCATCGAGATGGAGCTGCAGAAGGCCTTTCCCGAACTGGAACTGGAGTGCCATCTTGGCGACGTCACCGACCGTCCCTATGTCGATGATGTTTTCACCCGGCACCGCCCCGATGTCATCTTCCACGCAGCCGCCTACAAACACGTTCCCATGCTGGAACCCCAGCTTCGCCAGGCGATGCGTAATAATGTGCTCGGCACCCGTAATGTTGCTGAAGCGGCAGACCAGTTCAACAGCAGCGTCTTTGTGCTGGTCTCTACCGACAAGGCGGTCAACCCGGCCAACATAATGGGCGCCAGCAAGCGCGCGGCGGAAATCTTCTGCCAAAATCTCAATGCACACTCCAACACCCGGTTTATCACCACCCGTTTCGGTAACGTGCTCGGCTCAGCGGGGAGCGTGATTCCCCTTTTCCGCAAGCAGATCGCCGCGGGCGGGCCGGTCACAGTGACCGACCCCCGCATGGAGCGTTACTTCATGACTATCCCGGAGGCCTGCCAGCTGATCATGCAGACGGTGGTGCTTGGGGATGGCGGTGAGATCTTTGTGTTGGATATGGGCGAACCGGTAAAGATCAGCTATCTGGCTGAACAGATGATCCATCTCTCCGGTAAAAAACCGGGAGAGGATATCGAAATCGAGTACATTGGCCTGCGCCCGGGAGAGAAGCTGTTCGAGGAGCTGTTCCACGAAAAAGAGGCGCTCGACAAGACCCGGCACGAAAAGGTGTTTCTGGCGCGCCACCGCAAGGTGGACTGGGACGGTCTCAATGAGACCATGAAAACGGTTGCAGAAGCCTGTGAATCCATGGACATCCAGCAACTGGACAAGGCGCTGCACTCCCTGGTGCCGGAGCACGGCCCCCAACCGAACGGGCAGTCCAGCAGCAACGGAGCGGATATCATCTACCTGAAAAAATAGCCGCCGCTCAGGGGATCTCGACCTTCGTCTCCGGGAGCGCCACCTGCAGCGCCTCTTTCAACGCCCGCTTGGCCTCGTCATCACCATGCACCAGGCGCACCTCTGCGGGTCGCCTGCGCATACCTTTCACAAATCGCACCAGTGAATCCCTGTCGGCATGGGCCGAATAACCGCCCAGAGTATAGACACCTGCCCTGATGGCGTAGCGTTTCTCATCGAAAAAGACGTAACCGCCTTGCGGCCCGTAGTGCTGAATGGCTCTTCCCGGCGTGCCTGCCGCCTGATACCCCACAAACACTACATCGGTACGGGAATCACCGATCAGCGCCTTGAGATAGTTGACGATTCGTCCCCCACTACACATGCCGCTGGCGGCCAGCACAATAGTCGGACGGGCCGTCTTTTGCAGATAGTTGACAACGGCCAGATGGTCCTGATGCCCTTTGATGGTCGTCATCTGCTCGAAACTGAGGGGATGGCGGCCCTGCATGAGGCGACGTTTTGCCTCCCTGTCCCAGAATGGTTGCAGACGCCGGTAGACCTTGGTGAATTCGCTGGCCAGCGGCGAGTCGACGATGACCTCCACATCATCCCAATCAATATTCCGACCCGCCTTGCGGCCACGACACTGGTGGAAAATCGTTTCCAGTTCATAGAGCAGCTCCTGGGTGCGACCAATGCTGAAAGCAGGAAACAGGATCACACCCCGGTTGGTAAAGCAGCGCTCCACAACCGCCTGCAGCCTATGACGGCGCTCCCGGCGCCCCTCGTGCAAACGATCGCCATAGGTGCTTTCCAGCACCAGCAGATCGGCTGAATAGGGAGGCTTTGGGGCGGGCAGCAGAGGTGCATAGGGGGCGCCCAGGTCCCCTGAAAAAATGATCTTCTTTTGCTCGCCGGCAACCTTGGCCAGACATTCGATATAGGCGGAGCCAAGAATATGTCCGGCAGGCTGAAAACGAATCTTCAGGGAAGCCCCGGAGGAGGCAGGCAGAACCACTGCCCACTGAGCATATCCAAGGGGTTTGAGTCTCTTTTTGATGCGTTTGAGGAAACGGCGGATCAATCCTTCGTTACGGGTAACGCCAATTCGCAACGCATCTTCGAGCACCAGGGGCAGCAGTTCTGCGGTGGGTTCGGAGCAGTAGATCGGCCCATCGAATCCTGCCCCGATCAGCCAGGGAATGCGCCCGACATGGTCGATGTGGCAATGCGTCACCAGCAGCGCCCGCACCTGACGGATGTCGAAGTCAATCTCCAGCTGATCCGCGTGGGCACCACCGGGGGAGGCCTCTTCCCCCTGAAACAGGCCACAGTCGATGAGTACGCTATTTCCAGCACCGACAAACAGTTCGTGGCAGGAACCGGTAACGCCTGTCACCGCTCCGTGGTGAATGATCTGAAACTCGTCCATGCGCGAAATCAGCGAACCAGACCGGCCTCCACCTCATCCCTTTTGGCTTTGCCTTCAAGTGCTTCGATCAGCGCCAGGGAAAAGTCCATTGCCGTACCCGGCCCGCGGGAGGTGATTACCTTTCCGTCCGCGATCACCGGCTGCAGGTTCACATCCACGCCCGGCAGATCCATCCCGTCCAGCACACCGGGATAGCTGGTGGCGGATCGGCCCTCCAGTAGTCCGGCGCCGGCCAGCACCTTGGGGGCGGCACAGATTGCCGCGGTGTAACCCCCCTCCCCCGCAAGGCGCTGCAGCAGACGGTGGATACGCGGATCCTGATCCAGATAGTCTGCACCGGGCAGTCCGCCGGGCAGCACGATCATATCGAACGACTCATCCACAACAGCGTCGAGGGTGGTGTCAGGCAGGATAGTCAAGCCTTTAGAGGCTTTGACCGGTTGATCGTCGAGACCGGCCGTCACCACTTCCACCCCGGCACGGGTCAGTAGATCGGTGATGGTGGCGGCTTCGAGTTCTTCACAGCCTTGGGCGAGGGGGACGAGGACGCGTGCCATAATCTTCTCTCCTGGTTTGTCAGATGCGAGGCCGGCACAAGCTGCACCCCCTCGCGTTCGAGCAGCGGTAACATCTCCGCCAGAATCTCCAGGGTCTCCGGATGCGGATGACCGATGCCGACAGCACTGCCGTCTCTCTTTGCCAGACGAATCAGATTTTGAAACTGCATCCGGATCGCCGCCGGATCCCGTTCGTTATCGAGAAAGACGTTGCGCCGCGTGACGGCCACCAGATTCTCCCTAGCCACCGTTTCCGCCTGGGTCTGATCGGTGGTGCGACTGTCGATAAAAAAGAGCTCCGAATCTCTGAGCGCAGCCATCAGCCAACGCATCGTCTCCACATCACTGGTCATTCGGCTGCCCATGTGGTTGTTGATGCCAACCACATACGGGACCGATGCGATATCCTCAGCGAGTGTCAGGACAAATGCATCCCGTTCCATATCCATCGTCAGACCACCCGCGCCAAGCGGATATTTTTCGTTCGACTCCATCGGCAGATGAAGCATCACCTCTCTCTCTGTGGCGTGGGCGATACCGGCCTGCACTTTGGCAAACGGGGTGTGGGGCAGGAACGAGTAAGTGATGGCGCCCGGCAAGGCCAGTGCTGCCTCACCGGCTTCACGCCGGTTGCCCATATCATCGATGATCAGCGCGATATAGGCGGGGGATCTCCCGATCCCCTCTGCATCATCCGCCTGAGCCCCCGGCACTAGAATGACGGCAACCCCCAGCAACAGGAGTGAACATGTTTGCCGGAGACCGCTCATCAGCCTGCCTTGCGTTTTTGCAGTATCGCCAACCCTTTCAACAGGTTGAGCGCTTCACTAAGCTGGTAGTCCCGGGCCGCCAAAGAGCCCTTATTCTCTTTGTCGTCCTTATTCTTCCCTGTCTGTTTTGTTGCTTTCCCATTGCCGTTTTCCAAGTGGCCGGAAAGGTCCGCCTCTTTCAACGGTTTCACACCATTGCCTTTCGACGCAGATACCTCCACATCCTCCAGCTCGATATCGGGCTTGATGCCCTCCGCCTGAATGGACCGGCCTGAAGGGGTAAAGTATCGCGCAGTGGTCATTTTCACTGCTGTGTGTTGATTGATCGGGATAATGGTCTGCACCGAGCCCTTGCCAAAGGTCTGCTTGCCCATGATGACCGCACGGTTGTGATCCTGCAGCGCACCGGCAACGATTTCCGAGGCCGAGGCAGATCCGGAGTTGACCAAGACCACGATGGGTGCGCCCTTGAGCACATCGTCCGGCGCAGCCTCAAAACGCAGTGCGGAGTCGCTCACCCTGCCTTCGGTATAGACGATCAGTCCCTGTTCCAGAAAGGCATCACTTACGGACACCGCCGCATTGAGTACCCCACCTGGGTTATTGCGCAGATCGAGTACCAATCCCTTCAGTCCCTCCTTTGCAGACTCATCCAGCTTGCGTACCGCCTTCAGCATGTCGTCGGTGGTATGCGACTGAAACTGGGAGATGCGCACATAGGCAAAACGCTCATCCAGCAAGCGGCTCTTGACGCTGGTCACCTTGATGACCGCACGCACCACCTCGATCTTCAGGGGCTTTTCCACCCCCTTCCGGGCAATTGTCAGCACAAGACTGCTGCCGGGTTTGCCGCGCATCAGGTTGACCGCCTCGTTCAGGGAGAGCCCCTTCACCGGCGTATCATCCAGCCGCACAATCAGGTCACCGGCAAGGACGCCTGCCCGCTGCGCCGGAGTATCGTCGATGGGAGAGATGACCTTGATGAAGCCATCCTCCATGCCAACCTCTATGCCGAGGCCACCGAATTCACCACTGGTGCCGACCCGCAGCTCTTTGTACTCCTCTTCATTGAGGTAACTTGAGTGGGGATCAAGATCGGAGAGCATGCCGCGTATAGCACTCTCCAGCAGTACCCTGTCTTCCACCGGCTCCACATAGCTGGCCTTGATGCGGCCGAAGATGTCGGCAAAGGTGCGCAGCTCCTGCAGCGGCAATTCGACTGCCTCATTTTCCGCTTGGGCAGCGGCATATCCCGCCACCGACAAACCCATCCCGAAAACAGCACTGAGGCATAGTACAAAAAAGTTGTGAAACGAAAACTTCATCCCATTTTTCCTGCAAACATCGCCCTTTGGCGATAAAAATTCAATAGTCGGTTCAGACTGATTAAGACCGCTTCCAGGTAACATAGTGCACTTTAGACTTTGTGGTAAGTATGTAGGATGTGGTGAGCTTGCGAACCCATCCTACACCTTATTGTTTATGGCGTGTGAGCGAACCACGCTGACTCGCTTGCCTTTGGTACGCCGGCACCACTTCTTCGGGTTCACCGCCGCGCCATTATGCCGAATGCCAAAGTAGACCCCTGACGTACTGCGGCCGCCGCTGCTACCCACCAACGCCACCACCTCGCCCGGTTCGACCCACTCGCCCGTCTCCTTGAAGAGACTCTGGTTGTGACCGTAGAGACTCATACGCTGCCAGCCATGGAGAGCGAAGCGAAGGCTGGTAGTCCCCGGTAGCCGCGAGGCCGCACTGCTTACCCGGCGTGCCTTGCGCCAGAGGGGAAGCAAAGTAGGCATCCGAGCG
>JAESPE010000240.1 GCA_016756835.1 gamma proteobacterium endosymbiont of Lamellibrachia anaximandri
CAAAAAGCTATTTTCTTAAAGAGCGGTACTGCTTAACTGCTGTGGGCTTGTCCAACAAACGGTTCAGATCGCGGCTTCGCGCGATCTAACCTTATTCGTTAGGGCGACAAATCTATCAACCCAAAGAAAACCGCTGGGTGGCACTGGTAGTGTGGGCCGTGTCTTCCGGCGAATGTACCCAATCTTAGCAGATAACGGCATTGGATCGCCCTTTATCGAGTTCGTCTTCTTTTCCCAATCTTCCCACGCTGCGCGCCATGGAGAGCGAAGCGAAGGCCCACCTGCCACTGATATGACAGGTGGTAGAGTGGGAACGATATTGAGCGGCATTCGCCTGATTAGGCAGCTTTTGCAGTGTGCCACCCCGTGGAATCTGCTTTGTAGGCGGTCATTCTTTCTTCCGCATCATTGATTTGGCGATCAAGTTCATTGATGCGCGCGATCATCTTTTCAAACTCTACGTTGCCTTCTATGCGGCTTTTATAAATCCCACGGATGATATTGCTGGCTTCTTCAGGTACTGGCTGCTTATCTTTTTCCCAAAGAGCGACAGTCTGGGCGTCACGTGACACAAACTCACCAAGGGTCTGCTGGGTGAACCCTAGCTCCTTACGGATAAAACGTAGTTCTGCCCCAGTCCAGTTAGGTCTGTCATCGACTAAATCGGTAGCAATAGCACGGTGCAATCCGTCTAGGTTGTGAATGGTCACACCTTCACCAAAAGGAGTCTCTTTTATGTCATAGCCGTTGGTCAGATAGATATAACCCAAGCCGCAACCGGTGTATTGATACAATTCTTCTTTCATTTCACACCCCCCGCCATGTAGTCACTGACTACTGACAGACGTTAATTACGTATAAATGTTGTTCTTTTTCTACAGCTATTTCTAAAACGATGTCCTAGCCTGCGTGAAAACGGCCCATGTTGCCTATGTGAGTCTGACTTTCCTCATCCCATCGAGGGTCTGAGAGGACAGTGCCCTTTTGTAGACAAACCAGCATTTGCCGGTAGTTGACCGCACATTCCCAATCTCCGTCGGTACAGTTGTTTTATGAATGTGATATTCGACGAGTCAGCCGCCAGCCTATTAACCAGCTTCTCAAAGCGCTCTCGCGTCATTTTAAAAGCTTTAATCTCGCCCATGAACGAACACCTATAAACGTCAGTAATAACAGACAAACACATCTACCTATAATTATTATAGGTTTTGAGTTTAAGTCAACTCAACAACCACCAGCTAAAAGCTGGTGGGTTTTTGTTACGGACTGAAAGTCCTGATACGCGTCGGCTAAACGACGCGTCCTATTCTGGCTC
>JAESPE010000241.1 GCA_016756835.1 gamma proteobacterium endosymbiont of Lamellibrachia anaximandri
CGCTCGGATGCCTACTTTGCTTCCCCTCTGGCGCAAGGCACGCCGGGTAAGCAGTGCGGCCTCGCGGCTACCGGGGACTACCAGCCTTCGCTTCGCTCTCCATGGCTGGCAGCGTGGGATGGTCTGGATGAAGGCGCACTGCACCTGCTCGCCGTAGAACGGAAAACAGGAGAGCCAGTCGGTACCTCACGCCTGCTGCAAAGTGGCCAGATTGGGCGTATGGCAGTCATTCGCTCATGGCGCGGACGCGGCGTCGGCAAAGCCCTTTTACAAAAATTGCTGGTTATTGCGGATCAGAATGGTTATCCCAGCCTGTTCCTGAATGCCCAATCAACAGCGCTCTCCTTCTATGCTCAGCGCGGCTTCATTGCAGAGGGTGATGAGTTCATGGATGCCGGCATCCCGCACCGCCGGATGACAAAGGAGTCTCTGAACAATGCCTGATCAAGCACCCACTTTTCAAAATGCAATCCTTGGTGTTACCAGCGACACTTTTTACCTGCAGGATCCCGCCGAAAACCTTGCTGTTGCATCACGGCTTGTCGAACAGGCAAATCGCGAGTTGCTGATATTCACCCGCAATCTCGATCCACCGGTATTTGGCAAAACAGCGTTCCTCGAACCTTTTAAGCGATTGGCGCTCAACTCCCGTTTTGCCAGAATACGGATAGTGCTGCAGGACAACAGTGCGATACAAAAAACGGGGCACCGCCTGGTCACACTGGCGCAACGTTTGACCACCACCGTAGAAATCAGGAAAACTGGCGAGATCTACCAACAATTTCCAGAGAATTTTATGCTGGTGGATGGTTGCGGTTATCTGCACCGGTCACTGCCGACCCGCTACGATGCCGTTGCTGCCTTTAATGCCCGACCCAGGGTTCATCAACTGACAGAGATATTCGATGAAGCCTGGGAGACTGGGGAGCCGGATGCAGAACTCTGGCGGCTACACTTGTAGTAAAACTCATAACCTGCTGCCGCAATCTATCGTTGGAAAACTCCATGGCCCAATCCATCTGCCTGATTTTCATCCTCATATTTCTTCCGCTCCAGGCGCAGTCAGAGAGTTTGGAAATCTTCGAACTCAAGGGCAGGACACACCAGGAGATGATCCCTCTGCTCAAACCCTTCGTGGGTCCTGAGGGCACGATCGAGGGCAAGTGAGTCTTCGACCTCGTGAAAGATTTTGGGACATCCCAGTCCCCAAAATCGACTCGGCCTTCGACAGCCTGTTTGTGCCCCGGCCGTCCCGGTCACTGGCACTACGCGACAACCTCGCAAGC
>JAESPE010000242.1 GCA_016756835.1 gamma proteobacterium endosymbiont of Lamellibrachia anaximandri
TCTACTATGCTGGCGGTCATGAGAAACTCCTGATGTTGTTTCTCGTAATGATCGCCTAGTTCATTGCATTTAAACAGGTTTTAATGCGGTGGCCCTGATCCAATGACAGTGTTGAGAGACTGATCCTGTCCATGGTGAATTGTTACTTACACGACGCACTCCCAATAAATAGATTACGACTATAATTTATGTGTAACCCTATTCTCTACCAAGGCGTGGTGGGAAATGCTTACCGAAAAGAGATCTGCCCGTTTGTGGATGATGAGTATCCTGCTAATCGTCTGCACGGGCGTTGTCGATTCCAGGGAAAATGATTATCCAACCCTGCGACAGGCTATGGTGGAGGTTATAGAGGCATCTGTTTTAAGAACTGCTGATTATATAGATAAGGAGGTGCTGAACCCGCGTGTGATGGAAGCAATGGGCACTGTTCCGCGTCATGAGTTTGTGCCGGAAGCGGTAAAATCGTCGGCCTATGAAGACCGTCCATTACCGATCGGGCAGGGACAGACTATCTCTCAGCCTTATATCGTAGCCTTGATGACCGACCTCATGCATCCGGGTCCGGAGCAGAAGGTACTTGAGGTGGGTACGGGTTCCGGTTATCAGGCTGCAGTACTCGCCGAATTGATTGACAAGGTCTATACCATAGAGATCATCGAGGAGCTTGGCGAGCAGGCGGCAGACCGCTTTCACCGGCTGGGTTATGACAATATAACGCCACGGGTGGGAGACGGATACTATGGATGGGAGGAGCATGCTCCTTTTGACGCCATTCTGGTTACAGCTGCTTCCAGTCATATTCCACCTCCGCTGATCAAGCAGCTGAAACCCGGTGGGCGCATGGTGATCCCGGTGGGCGGCCATTTTATGGTTCAGCAGTTGGTGCTGATTGAGAAGACGGAACAGGGGAAAATCATCACTCACCAGATCCTGCCGGTGCGTTTCGTGCCGCTGACGGGGGATCACTGACTTTTCAGGGTTCTATGTCGCTCCCCAGGCCACCCTATTTTTCAGTCTTCATCATCTCAGCTGCTGCGCTGGCCTATGAAGTGCTGCTGATGCGGCTTTTTTCGATCGCTGCCAGCCATGGAGAGCGAAGCGAAGGCTGGTAGTCCCCGGTAGCCGCGAGGCCGCACTGCTTACCCGGCGTGCCTTGCGCCAGAGGGGAAGCAAAGTAGGCATCCGAGCG
>JAESPE010000243.1 GCA_016756835.1 gamma proteobacterium endosymbiont of Lamellibrachia anaximandri
TGGACGCCGCGCTCGGATGCCTACTTTGCTTCCCCTCTGGCGCAAGGCACGCCGGGTAAGCAGTGCGGCCTCGCGGCTACCGGGGACTACCAGCCTTCGCTTCGCTCTCCATGGCTGGCAGCGAAGGTTACGAAAGTTTCGTAATCACCTGGAAGATTGTTTTATCCATGCCGACGGTCTCGGTTAGGCTGTATCTATTTACAAAGGGAACTGACATGAAACATCACTTTTTACTATCATTCACTGCTGCTGCCATTCTGGGAACAGGCGCACTCTCCGTTTCTGCCGAAGAGAGTCTCGTCGACGGTTACGCCAAGTCCGGCGGAGGAGTCGCCAAAAACAGCTACGGTGAGTGCTGGCGCACCAGTTACGCCAACTCCACCGAAAAACTGGTGGCGTGTGGATACGAGGCCCCAAAACCGGAACCCATGGCAGCACCAGTCCCAATGCCTGAACCCGAGCCTGTGATCGTGACCAAGGAAGTCGTCGCAACCAGCACTGCTGTCAGTTTGACCACCACCATCGCCGAGATGGTCGACATCAAGGCTGGTGTCCTGTTCGGCTTCGACAGCGCCGAACTTTCCGATGATGGCAAGTCGATCATCAACGAACGCATCCAACGTTTCAGCGGCAAGAACGTCAAGACCCTTGAAGTCAAGGTAGTAGGATACACCGACGCCAGTGGCCCGGCCGCCTATAATCTAAAACTGTCTGAACGCCGTGCACGGACTGTTGCCGACTACCTCGAACAGAACACCAAGATCCAGGATGAGGAGATCGAATCCGTCGGCATGGGCGAAGAAAATCCCATCGCCGATAACGGCTCTCGCGAAGGCCGCAAACTCAACCGCCGAGTGGAGATCCACCTCGAAGGAACGATGGAGAAATAGGCTCCCATCTCACCCGGCGGTACAGGCCGCCGGGTATCTTACCCGTACGTATCCGACGCATCGTCCTCCTTATTCATTCCAGACTCTGATAAAATTCGACCTGAGCCTGGCTGGCATTCTCTTCTTTTTGAACTAACTTTGAAGTTTATGTCTGTGGAAACAAGAACAAGTGAGTCTTCGACCTCGTGAAAGATTTTGGGACATCCCAGTCCCCAAAATCGACTCGGCCTTCGACAGCCTGTTTGTGCCCCGGCCGTCCCGGTCA
>JAESPE010000244.1 GCA_016756835.1 gamma proteobacterium endosymbiont of Lamellibrachia anaximandri
CACAACAGAAAGTCAAAAAGCTATTTTCTTAAAGAGCGGTACTGCTTAACTGCTGTGGGCTTGTCCAACAAACGGTTCAGATCGCGGCTTCGCGCGATCTAACCTTATTCGTTATGTGATTGTTGCCTCATCACCTGACCTTGCTACTTCTTTGCGTGCTTTGGTCTCTGCTTTTTTTCTTGCTTTGTCTTTTACTATTTGTTCAATAGACCTTACGTTTTCTGGTGCTCTTTTTTTGAAATGCTTGAAATATATTTCTTCGATAAACTCAGGTAGTGGGAGTTTCCACTGTTGCTGTTTTGCGTTGCCAAGGCTACCGAATTTCTTTGGATTTAAACCAAGTTCCCTAGCCATTTGTATTTGAGCATGAGACAAACGATATTTCTTTCTTGCTTCAACCCATGGCTTTAACTTATTTGGAATGAAATCTTTCTTTGGCATTTGTTTTAATTCTTTATGTTATTTGCACTTCAAGGATATTGTGATGATTTATGATCTTATTACCACAAAATGCCGCCCTGTTTCTGTTGGAGTAAATTCTTCTTCTTTTAAATTATACCCAACTCTATTTGCAAGAGGATAAAAGCGATTATAAGATTCCTCATCAAATGCATACGCTCCACCACGTTTTAACCCTTGTATTATTTCACCAAACCTTGTTTTTTTAATTATTGATTTATCATGAGCTTCATTTGACATTGATAGTAGATAATCACGCATGGACTTTTCAGAACCTGAAATTATGCAAGCATCTCCGTCACAAGTAACTTCCTTTTTAGACTTGTACGAGAAGCACCCAATTACCTTTGTATCAATTTCACGGGACATTCTGATTCCTCGTTTTGTATTTCACTTTTTCACATAACGCCTCACATCACCGGAAGCAAAAAGTGGTGTGGCTGTAGCGTAGCGAAAGCCGCGCCGCTTTTTGCTGTCCGAGTGCATGTGATTGATACTCATTGAGCCTCCTCCCTCAGCGGGCTTGGCAGGCATAACCTACCATCCAATTGTGTACCTTTGCACAATACAGAAGAAGGAGGCCCATATGAAATTCTACACCAAATCCCATTCTCATTTCTGCGGCATCGACCTACATGCCAGATGCCTCTACGTTTGCATACTCGATGCATCAGGAGAACCCTGCCTGCACAAGAA
>JAESPE010000245.1 GCA_016756835.1 gamma proteobacterium endosymbiont of Lamellibrachia anaximandri
GTACAACAGAAAGTCAAAAAGCTATTTTCTTAAAGAGCGGTATTGCTTAACTGCTGCGGGCTTGTCCAACAAACGGTTCAGATCGTGGCTCGCTTCGCTCTCACAATCTAACCTTATTCGTTAGGTAGTAGAGAGCTTGGTCTGATTATTGTTGCTTACAATTCGCTAAAAAAAGAAACATAATGTGCAAAAATGCACAGGCAGTTTATGACCAATGAATTGGGATGACATGAGGCTTTTTTTAGCGGTAGCCCGTACTGGTTCAATCAGTGGCGCAGCCAAACATCTAGGTGTGCAGCACTCCACTGTTTCCAGGCGCATGCGGAAGTTGGAAGAAATTCTGGGGGCTCGTCTAATTGAACGCAAAAAAACGGGTTATGAACTCACAGAAGCGGGTGAAAACATCAAACAGGCTGCACTACGTATTGAGGGAGAAGTCATCGGCATGGATGGCGCTCTGCGGGGTAAAGACACTAACCTGGTGGGGCCGTTACGGGTTACTGCTATTAATAACATGGCTTCATCGGTTCTGATGCCAATGTTTGCCGACTTTACTAGACAGCACCCGCAGGTTGATCTGCATATCATTGTATCCAATAGCGATGCCAGCCTGCCCCAGCGTGAGGCTGATATTGCCATCCGCCTCACCAACTCACCCAGCGACACCCTCATCGGTAAACGCATGGTGACCATTGCATCGACTATTTACGGCAGCCGGGATTATCTGAAACAATTAAAAAAACCGGGCGGCGAGCCAAAATGGATAGGAGTGGAATGTTGTCTGTTTCATAAAACCTGGACCAAACAACATTGTGGCAATCAATCTTTTGACTTTTTTAGTGATGATACCCTGTTGACGCTTTCTGCCATCAGAGAGGGATTAGGCGTCTCTTTCCTGCCCTGTTTTATGGGGGACGGAGATCCTTTGCTTGAGCGTTTTAGCGATCCTGACCCAGCACAGAATTTAGGTTTGTGGATACTGATGCATCCTGACCTGAGACACACAGCGAGAGTCCTGGCATTTCGCGACCACATGACCAAATCCATCCATGAGAAACAGGATTTGCAAGTGAGTCTTCGACCTCGTGAAAGATTTTGGGACATCCCAGTCCCCAAAATCGACTCGGCCTTCGAC
>JAESPE010000246.1 GCA_016756835.1 gamma proteobacterium endosymbiont of Lamellibrachia anaximandri
TGCTTCCCCTCTGGCGCAAGGCACGCCGGGTAAGCAGTGCGGCCTCGCGGCTACCGGGGACTACCAGCCTTCGCTTCGCTCTCCATGGCTGGCAGCGTCTGCCATGCTGAGGGACAATCATGTTGATCTCCAGAGAGCTCGCCATATTTGCCCAGTAGCGACATACCCGGTTGGAGTTCATGTAGCGTTTATGGAAGCCGTCCATATAAGGCAGAATTTCAGCCAGCTTTTTCACCGGTTTGTCGAGATCCCCCGGCGGCAGATTGGCGCCGAGGTCCCCGGAAAAGAGGATCTTGCTGATCGGATCATAAAACTGAAAATTGCCTTCCGCATGCAGGAAGTGGGCTGGCAGGGCTTTCAGCCGGATATTGCCCAGCTCAAGGTTGATACCCTGATCCGGGATGGAAACCACCCTGCCCTGCAGGCGGCCGGGGCGGGTGAAATGGGGGATGAAACGCTCCCAGAGAGAGGGCACAACCACCTTGCAATCTGTACCCACCAGCCATTTGTTCACTGACGCGACGATATCGGGATCCTGGTGGGAGGCGATAACATAATCGAGCTTTTTCACATTCATGTAGTCGCTGATCGCCATGAAGAGGCGGGAGTAGGTCAGCTCACCACCTGGATCGAGTAACGCGGCGTGACCGTGGTCAAAGATCAGGAACTGATTGGCCTGCACCGCATCTCCGGTCACCAGGTCCCGAAAAGCGACACAGATATGGTCTTTTTTATTGTAAAGTTCGACTGACATAGTTTGTATACTCCCCAGTGGTGGCAATTCGAAGCCTGCCGTTGCCATTCACTGGTTATCTTATTCGTTTTTTGCGCAACCGGCCGTGAATCTTCAACGGCCGATGCTCCACCTGAATTCCGTTTCCCGTATAAATATTATTCGTAACCGCTAAAGAGATAACAGAAATATTATGCCGAATCCAGGAATTTGCAATACATTTAAAGGCTAAAGGCTAAAGGCTAAAGGCTAAAGGCTACACAAGTGAGTCTTCGACCTCGTGAAAGATTTTGGGACATCCCAGTCCCCAAAATCGACTCGGCCTTCGACAGCCTGTTTGTGCCCCGGCCGTCCCGG
>JAESPE010000247.1 GCA_016756835.1 gamma proteobacterium endosymbiont of Lamellibrachia anaximandri
CGGGGTGTCGCCTGATGGGTTCCTCTTTCGGAAATGTAAGAGGATCGAGGAACCGGATGAGGGAAATCTTCACGTCCGGGTCTGTGGGGAGAGCGCCGGGTGACCGGTGCTTTTACCCGGAACGCGGACGGCAAAAAGCGCCGTTCGTTCCTCACTATGCTTTTTTCCTCCGGTGAATTGCGGCGTTAGGCATAAAAAGTGAATCGCTTTGTTTCGAGTGTTCTCCTGATTTGTAGCTCAATGACAGCGCATAGTAATGAAGCATGCAATGTTGCTTACGAAAACATTGAGAGAGTGGATGCTGAAAAAGAATGTGTGTTGAAGGCAAAAAATGGCAATGCTGAAGCGCAGTTTGGCTATGGGCTTATGTTAATTTCCGGTCATGGTAGAGAGAGTGACCCGAAAAAAGCTTATCAGTGGTTTCTTAGCAGCGCTAAACAAGGTCATAAATTATCTCAGACAATGATGGGAAGGATGTTAAGTGACACAAGGTTTGGTGTACCTCTTAACATGCCAGAAGCTTACGCTTGGTGGTCCATATCAAACAATGAAAGCTCAGCAAGCAAGTTATGGGCACGCCTCTCTCCTAAGCAACAAAAGAAAGCTAAAGAGCTTACAAACGTCTATACAGCAGAATATTCATTAGGAAAATAAGTGCCTAACAAGAACTTAAACCCATTCGCAAGCTCATTCGGACGCGCTAACGCGCGCCGGTTAAGTAAACGTTAGAGAATTAAAGAATGGCAAAACGGTATTATTTTCACGGTGATGAAGTTGAAGGAAAACCTGAACAGTATTACTGTGCTTATTGTGATCTATTCGTTAATAAAGGACATTTTTTAGAAGCCACACATTTAGGAAATGATAAAGAGAGATATGATCGTTCTGCCAAGGGCTGGGAAGTTCTAAAGAAAAAATCTGATGGGCGGCTTCAACGACCTAAAAACGCATCAAATATTTTTTCAAATCTCCCAAGCAATAAGAAGAAAAATTGCCTCCTCAGAAAAATTCGTGGGTAGTTTCCGGTACGGGTAACGCCCCAAGCGCGTGATATAAAGCAATTTCAGCAGCATGGTAGGTCCGAAATC
>JAESPE010000248.1 GCA_016756835.1 gamma proteobacterium endosymbiont of Lamellibrachia anaximandri
GCCCGACGGCACCCGGCAGTTCACGGTTCATCCCCGCAGGTGCGGGGAACACTTCCGCCCTCCATTTCGTAGGTGCCATTCCGCCGGTTCATCCCCGCAGGTGCGGGGAACACTTCTTTTAAAATATCATCCAGCGCTTCCCACACGGTTCATCCCCGCAGGTGCGGGGAACACAGCGTCGCGCATTCCTTCAAACGTTATGCACACGGTTCATCCCCGCAGGTGCGGGGAACACCCCCTATGGGAGGACCCATTGACATTATATTGCGGTTCATCCCCGCAGGTGCGGGGAACACCCATTCGGGATTAAGCGATTTGCTGTCGATAGCGGTTCATCCCCGCAGGTGCGGGGAACACAACGACAGGCTGGTTTACTGCGCCAGAAAATTCGGTTCATCCCCGCAGGTGCGGGGAACACGGATATTCAGAACAACGTCAGGTCAACAAAAACGGTTCATCCCCGCAGGTGCGGGGAACACGCATCGTATCTCCGCTGCAGCCGCTCATTATATCGGTTCATCCCCGCAGGTGCGGGGAACACGGGTATGGAAACTAGGTCTGCGGTCTGTTCCCTGCGGTTCATCCCCGCAGGTGCGGGGAACACTGCTAATATTTGGCAGCTCTACATACGAATACCGGTTCATCCCCGCAGGTGCGGGGAACACCTCCACGCCAACCGCTCCAACCACTCCGCGCTCGGTTCATCCCCGCAGGTGCGGGGAACACGTGTATGTTTCGTCGTAGTCCAACACTATTAGCGGTTCATCCCCGCAGGTGCGGGGAACACCCTCACTGGTCACGGAGATCGTAGCAGACGAACGGTTCATCCCCGCAGGTGCGGGGAACACCCGATGCCCAGGCAGGCGGGCCAGCAGTAATCCGGTTCATCCCCGCAGGTGCGGGGAACACACGCGGTCATGTTGCCGCTTAATTGCTCAGTACGGTTCATCCCCGCAGGTGCGGGGAACACCGTTTGCCCTCGCTGCCAGCCATGGAGAGCGAAGCGAAGGCTGGTAGTCCCCGGTAGCCGCGAGGCCGCACTGCTTACCCGGCGTGCCTTGCGCCAGAGGGGAAGCAAAGTAGGCAT
>JAESPE010000249.1 GCA_016756835.1 gamma proteobacterium endosymbiont of Lamellibrachia anaximandri
CGGGGGCAGGATGCTCTACCCTCAAATCCCAGACAAATTTCCTCTATCGCAATGAATCCGCTATATTTCTACCCACAAATTTTCCTGAAGAGCCTTCTTTTCTATTGTTGTATATATCCATTCTGGAAACTCATGAGGTTCTATGGTGTAGGGCACCTCTAAGAGGGCAATGCCATGTTTTCGACATAACTCTTTCTTGATTTTGTCTCGATACTGGCCTTGATCTAGATGCTCTTGTTCCATTTTAAAAGGCTTTACAACTTTATAATGTTGCGGCCCTTGGTATTCAAATGCGAGGTTTAATTCCGTATTAAGACCATCTAGCTCCATCAAACGTCCAGTTCGCGGGTTTCTTAGCCAGCTCGGTCTTCTTTTTTTAAAAGGCATCCCAAATAGATTTTCCAGAGTATGACGAACCAATCTTTCCTTCAGACCAGTTGAACAAGTAGGGCACCAACTTCCAGCTTGAACCACGACATAGAAAGGAGCTTTCCATTTATGGCCTCGTTCGCATTGCCACTCCATTGGCTCAGCATTATTTAAATAAGTTTTGCTTATACATTGACCATTCTTGCTCTCTGCTACTGCACGAGCTTTTGATAGTTGTTCTTCTGCCTCCCGTTGTGTGCCGCGACATCGCCCACACCATGCTTTTCGTCCAACGACTGTTGAAAAAGAAGCCTCCCATTCATGACCTTCAGAACAACGCCAACGCATTGGCGACTTATTTCCCTCATAATTATTTGATAGCAATACTCCGCCATGCCTTTTTGCTGTTTGCTGCGCTCTCTTGAGTTGTGTTGCTGTGTCTACTTTATTACCAGCGCACCAAGGACACCACTTACCGCGAGATATATTAGAAAGGCTTGCTTCCCATACATGCCCATATTGACACTTCCATTCTAATTTTTTGGTTGAGCTTGTATATTCAGTCGAAAGGCACACGCCGCCATGATCTTGAGCAATTCTTTTGGCTTTCGCTGCCAGCCATGGAGAGCGAAGCGAAGGCTGGTAGTCCCCGGTAGCCGCGAGGCCGCACTGCTTACCCGGCGTGCCTTGCGCCAGAGGGGAAG